>CAYWHV010000058.1:0-10795 GCA_964458045.1 uncultured Methanospirillum sp. | reverse complement strand
GATCTCTGCGATGATTCTGCAGAAGATGAAAACCGATGCAGAAGCATACCTTGGCGAGGAGATAAAAAAGGCAGTCATCACTGTTCCGGCGTACTTCAATGATGCACAAAGACAGGCAACCAAGGATGCAGGAACGATTGCAGGGCTTGAAGTTCTTCGTATTATCAATGAACCAACCGCATCAGCACTGGCATACGGAATTGACAAGGAAGAAGATCACACCGTGCTCGTCTACGACCTTGGTGGCGGAACCTTTGATGTCTCTATCCTGACTCTTGGTGACGGTGTCTTTGAGGTAAAGGCAACATCAGGAAATAACCACCTTGGTGGAGATGACTTTGACAAGCGGATCATCGACTACCTGGTTGCCGAGTTTAAAAAGAAAGAGGGAATAGACCTTTCAAAAGACCCGATGGCAATGCAGCGTCTTCGTGATGCAGCGGAGAACGCAAAGATTGAGCTCTCCCAAAAGCAGAAGACCAATGTCAACCTCCCCTATATCACCACCGATTCATCCGGGCCGAAATTCCTCGACATTGACCTGACCCGTGCCCAGTTTGAACAACTCATCTCAGACCTTGTCGAAAACACTATCGGGCCGTTAAAGCAGGCACTATCCGACTCAGGACTCAAAACATCAGAGATTGACCGTGTCCTGCTCGTGGGTGGATCTACCCGTGTCCCGATCGTCCAGCAGAAGGTCAAGGATATCCTTGGAAAAGAACCGGATAAAGGCATCAACCCTGATGAGTGTGTTGCAGTCGGTGCAGCAATTCAGGGAGGAGTGCTTGCCGGCGAAACAAGTGATATCGTGCTCCTTGATGTTGCTCCGCTGACCCTGTCCATCGAGACACTTGGTGGCATTGCAACCCCGATCATCGACAGAAACACCACGATCCCAACCAAAAAGAGTCAGATATTCTCAACTGCAGCAGATAATCAGACCTCTGTTGAGATTCATGTGGTGCAGGGAGAGCGAAAACTTGCAAATGACAACTTTACCCTTGGTCGGTTCATGCTGACCGGCATCCCCCCGGCACCCCGTGGTATCCCACAGATTGAGGTCACCTTTGATATCGATGCCAATGGTATCATCCATGTGACGGCAAAGGATCTGGGAACCGGCAATGAGCAGGCGATCACCATCAAAGGCAGCAAGAAACTCTCCGATGATGAGATCAAGCGGATGGTCGATGATGCAAAGAAGTTTGAAGAGGAAGACAACAAGAAGAAAGAAGAGATTGAGATCCGCAACAACGCAGATATGGCCGTCTTCTCTGCAGAAAAACTTCTGAAAGAGAGTGAAGATAAGATCGAAGAGGAAGATAAGACAAGCATCCAGGACCAGATTGCAAAGATGAAGACAGCCCTCGAAGGTACAGACTCTGATGCCATCCAGAAACAGATGGAAGAGCTGACCGAGGCGGTCTTTAAAGTTACCACCAAGATCTACCAGAAGGTCCAGGCAGAGCAGGCAGCCCAGAAAGGAGAGGGCGACTCCTCCTCTGCTTCTGATGACAATGTCGTGGATGCAGACTTCACTGAGAAGAAGGAGTGAGTGTAAAGGATGGCTGCGGGAGATTACTACGATATCCTTGGCGTGTCCCGCAATGCCGACGATACCGAGATAAAAAAGGCATACCGGGGCCTGGCCAGAAAATTTCACCCGGATGTAAATAAAGATCCGGGCGCAGAGGATAAATTCAAAGAGATCAATGAGGCATACAGTGTCCTGTCCGATGCACAAAAGCGGTCGCAGTATGATAGGATGGGACATGAAGCCTTTGCCAATGCCTCAAAGGGATCGTATGGCGGAGGAGGATATGGCGGAGGATTCAACGCCGACTTCTCCGGGTTTGGTGATATCTTTGACTTTGCCGGGGACATCTTCGGAGGATTCGGACGTCAGCGGGGCCCGAGACGGGGTGATGATCTCCTCATGCGGATCGAGGTCTCCCTTCGGGATGCCGTATTTGGTGCAGACCGTGAGATAGAAGTCATGCACGCTGAATCCTGTACAACCTGTGATGGTACGGGTTCAGAGACAAAAAAGACAAAACAATGTCCAAAATGCGGAGGGGCCGGACAAGTCCGGCAGGCAACCCAGACCCCGTTCGGGAACTTTGTCAGACAGTCCACCTGCGACCTCTGTCATGGCAAGGGGAAGGTTGCTGAAAAACCCTGTTCCAAATGTAAAGGGTCCGGACATGAGAAGGTCAGGAGAAAGGTCTCAGTCCATGTTCCACCCGGCGTCGATACCGGGATGCGTCTCCGGCTTGAGGGATATGGAGAGGCAGGCGATCATGGAGCACCAAACGGGGACCTGTACATTGAAATCCATGTCAAACCAGAACCCCGGTTCCATCGGGATGGCGATACCCTCCTGACAAAGATCCAGATAACACCGGCCCAGGCAGTTCTGGGAACCACTGTCGAGGTCACCACCATTGACAGCAGACATCTGGAAGTAAAGGTCCCTGCAGGAACTCAGGGAGGCAAAAAGCTCCGGATATCGGGAGAGGGTGTCAGAAAACGGGGAAGACCAGGCGATCTCCTTGTTGAAGTCGAAGTCGTCATCCCGAAACATGTAAGCGGAGAAGCCAAAGAACTCTATGAAAAGATCCTCGAACTCGAAGGTAAAAAAAACCAGGGAGGAACAGGAAATGAAAAGAAAGGGTTCTTCGAATCTATCCTAGGGGGATAACCCCGTTCCCTCTTCTTGTCCTCATCTATCACAACGCTTAAACGTTTCTGCAGGAAAAGTACAAAGTACATGGCGCGGATCCTCCTTGTTGATGATGCAGGATACATGAGGCGGCTTGTTGGTATCATGGCCACTAAAGGAGGACACGAGATAGTTGGAGAGGCTGAAACAGGTCAGATTGCGATAGATCTCTACGAAAAGGTAAAACCTGACCTTGTCATTCTCGATATTCTGATGCCGGACATGAACGGTCTTGAAGCCTTGAAAAAGATCATGGAGATTGATCCGGATGCCCGCGTTCTGATGTGCACAGCCTCTGAGCAGTCCTCTCATGTGCAGGAAGCACTCTCTCTGGGTGCCAAGGGGTATATTGTAAAACCCTTTACAAAAGAAGTCATCCTCTCTACCATAGAGAATGCATTTGCCGCCTGATTTTTTTCAATACTATATAGGAGCATGAGTGAAACTCATCCTTGAATTATCCGGGGAGCACCCGGCTATCCCAGTAGAAGAAGTAAAAGCAATTCTACCGGTTTTCGAACAGAACACACAGGTCCTGATTGCAGAGGCGCCATCCATACAAATCATTGACCGGTTCGCCTATACACATGCGGCAATGGTGTATATCGGGACATGTCCGGCTGATAAAGCGTCTTTCATTCAGATGTTAGAGGACCTCGATATCACATCACCCGAACCCTTCTGTGGCAGGGTTAAAAAGATGGCCGACCATGGCATGGATACCCCATCAGGGGAACTTGAACGTCTTATAGGCTACCATGTGAAAGGACGGGTTTCAGTCTCATCACCGGAGAGGATATTCAGGGCAGTCATTGCAGGCGGAACCTGTTATTTCGGAGAACTCATCTGGGAGCTTGACCGGTCCCCGTATCACACCAGAAAACCGGGGAACAGACCGTTCTTTCACCCAGGAGTCATGATGCCACGGATGATCCGGGCACTTATCAATATGTCCGGAGCCCTGCCAGGAGAATGGATACTTGACCCGTTCTGTGGTACCGGAGGGACTCTGATTGAAGCGTCGCTTATCGGATGTAACGCAGCAGGGACTGATGCCGATGGTGAGATGATTGCAGGAAGCAGAAGAAACCTCTCCGCTGCAATGACCGGGGTTGCCGACGCCCGATTCCTCCCCTTCCCGGATGGATCCATAGATCATGTGGTTTCCGATCTTCCCTATGGCCAGTCGGTTACCATTATCGGAAACGGACTCAATGATCTGTATCAGCAGGCACTCACCGAGATCAAGCGGGTGGTAAAAAAGGGGAACCACTCAGTTCTGGTCACTCATCAGGACATCAGACCACTGGCACAGCAGTATTGTGAGATCATCGGATATTACGAACAACGAGTGCATAAAAGTCTTACCCGCCGGATACTTGTCATCAGGTGATCCGGGAATGTATGCTATTTCGAGCAGAGAAAAAATATAAAAGGATACCATGGCGTTCACATTCTTCTTCCGCGATGCCCAGACGCTAAATCTGGCAATTGATCATTTTCTACCCTTTGTGCAAAGCAGGCGGACAATAACCATCTGGAGTGCCGGATGTGCCATGGGGCAGGAACCATACACCTTTGCCATCCTCCTTCGGGAACGAATGGGCCCCCATCTCTTCAGAAATGTGAAGATATATGCAACCGACATTGACACCTATAACCAGTACGTGCAGATAATCGGAACCGGAAGATATCCGGAAAAAGACCTCCAGCGTATTCCTCCCGAGATCTTTCAGGCATACTTCAGAACAGACCCGGCAGATCCCGGGTTTGTATATATCTCTGAAGAAATCCGCAATGCGGTTGAGTTTAAAAAACATGATCTCCTGACCTTTGAACCAATCAGAACCGGGGTCCACATGATCATCTGCAAAAATGTCCTGCTTCACTTCTCTGCTGAGGAACGTCTGAAGGTCTGGAACATGTACTATAATGCCCTTGAAGTCGGGGGTTTTATGCTTCATGAGCACACACAGAAACTTCCTGATGAGCTGAACGGGCTCTTTGATCAGATTGTCATGAACGCACAGATATTCAGGAAAAAAGGCATCTATGCTGGTGAGAAACCTAACGGAACAGAGTGAGTATTACACGTCCAATGTCTGGCATATCTGCGGGACATACCATTCATTATCAGACCTGAATACGCTCATCGATGTCGGACGTGATCCGACGATTATGGAGTCACTGGAAAGAATCAGGTGCGGCCTTGGAAAACGCCCCGTTGAACAGGTTGTCCTGACCCATTCTCATTTTGATCATGCCGGGATGTTACCAAAAATCAGGGAAAAATATCACCCGCAGGTGTATGCCCATCCATTAAGCAGAAATGACGATACCATTCCCCTCGCAGACAGGGAGAAGATCCAAATCGGAGAACAGACCTGTATGGCAGTCTATGCTCCAGGTCATAGTGATGACTCATTATGTATTCTCTGTGAAGAGGAACATCTGCTCTTTTCAGGAGATGTCCCCATGAGAATTTACTCGCATGATGGAGATTTTACCGCTCAATTCCTGGATGCATATGAACTTTTTGTATCAGCTGAAGTAACAACCATATATCCCGGACACGGGGACCAGATCACCTTTAAAGTTCCCCATCTGATGGAAGAGTCACTTCGGAACATACGCCACAGCAGGATCGTGTAAGTGATGGACATTCGCAATCTTACCGATCAGAGTGCGATCTATACTTCCAATGTATGGCTTTGTTCATGTGACGGAGCGACAGAGGGAGGTTTGCTCATCGATACCGGCTGTGATCCCGTAATCCTTGAATATCTGCGTGGAAAAAAGAAGAGGATTGGCAGAAGCCCGGTAAGTAAAATCATCCTCACCCATAATCATTACGACCATGCCCGTCTCATAAAAGAGATTAAAGAAGAATTTGACGCGATTGTTTACGCATCATCACCCTATGCAGCAGGTATTGACCAGGTTCTGATAGATGGTGATGTTATCAGTTGTGGCAGGTTCCATTTTGAAATCGTTTCAATTCCAGGCCATACATCTGATTCAATCTGCATATATTGCCCGGAAGAGGAGATCCTCTTCTCTGGTGATACTCCGATGATGATCTGGGGCACTGATAACACCTACGAGAAATCATTTCTTCACGGATTTGAAGAGTTGGCAAAGAAAAAATTTCATGCCATCTATCCGGGACATGGAGAGATAATTGAAACAGGGGTCCCGGAGCTTATCAGGCAGTCACTGGTAAACTTACATAACAGCAGGATAATCGGATAAATCATCCAGAAGAGTGATGATCAGCAGTGGTGAGATCTTTTTAAGTATGCCAGTGTTCTGACATTTTCTTATTTTCTGGCAGTCTTTTTTTGTGTTGTCCGTCATACATGTATTGACATATTGAAGATACGATATCATGATATCCCGAATTATGCACAGTTTAGTAAAAATCACCAATTTATTTTCTGAATTATGAAGACGTTAATAGTGGGCGGCGGGCTTTGTGGATTAACACTGGCACGCATCCTCTCTCAGAGGGGAGAAGACGTTACTGTTCTGGAGCAGGATGCAATTCCCGGAGGACTGTGTAGATCCCGGGAGACGAACGGTTTTACCTTTGATAGTGGGGGAAGCCACATCATCTTTTCGAGGGATGCTGAGGTTTTATCCTTTATTCATGATGTACTCGGTGAAAACAGGGCTGAACGGGTCAGGAACACCAAGATCCTCTATAAAGGGAAATATGTGAAATACCCCTTTGAGAATGCCCTTTCAGAACTTCCAAAAGAAGACTGTTACACCTGCCTGCATGAGTTCATACAAACGCTCATCGCTTCGGAAAAAGGAGAATTTAAAAACCCACAGAATTTCCAGGAGTGGATAATTCAGACATTCGGAAGAGGGATTGCTGATGCATACCTGATACCCTACAACACAAAAATCTGGAATTATCCCCCGCATCTCATGTCGGCCCACTGGATGGAGGGGAGAGTCCCCCGCCCACCGGTTGAGGACATCATCAAATCTGCAGTCGGAATAGAGACCGAAGGCTATACCCATCAGGCAGTCTTTTCATACCCGGTGACCGGAGGTATTGAGGCCCTGATTCATGCCATTGGAGCCCCCATCAAAAAGAACATTCTGACTGGATTTCAGGTCACCTCAATAACCGGATCGGAGGGTCAGTATGTGGTTTCAGATGGAACAAGAACCCTGACAGCCGACCGGATAATCAGTACCATTCCCCTTCAGAATCTTATCCCATGTCTGGATGATATTCCGGATGAGGTGCGAACTGCAGTCGGTGACCTGAAATATAACTCGGTTATGGCAATTGGAATTGGAATCCGTGGGACCGTTCCCCCGTATTCATGGGCTTATATTCCGGATGCCGGTGCCTCTCTAGCCAACCGGATCTCATTTCCATCAAACTTTTCAGATACCACCGCCCCTGATGGATGCTCGTCAGTCCTTGCTGAGATCACGTACAATGAAGGCGATGAGATATCCCGCATGACTGATGCAGAAGTTACTGACCATATCATCACTTCTCTATCATCTCTCGGCCTCTTCACGGTCGATCAGGTCGTTGCGACACAGATAACGCGGAATAAATTTGCATATGTTGTGTATGACCTTGATTATCTCAAAAATATAGCCACAATACGGGAATACTTTAAGAGCCGGGGCATCCCTCTGGTCGGACGGTTTTCACAGTTTGAATACCTGAATATGGATGGTATCATCCGTTCAGTCCTGAATTTCGTGAATGGACAGACATGAAGATCAATTTTGTCGTGGAAGACATGTTTGTCTTCAAGTATATCGGATGCTCAACCGTGGCACGAACAATATACCGTGGCCTGAAAAAACAGAATGGTATTGATCTGACCTGGGAGCGGTATCAGTATCACGCAGATATCTCACATTACCATACCTTCGGACCGATTGCTCTCCTCAACCGCCGACTGGCAACTGGCAAAAAAATTCTGACTGCCCACTCAACTCCCCGGGTAAATATCGGGAACCTGGCTCTTACCAAGACGATTAATAAACGATACCCGGATATTTACCGGAAATTTGATCATATCATCACGATATCCGAGGCCTGTGAAAAAGAAGTGCAGGAGATGGTCCCGGATATTCCGGTTACGAGAATTCCAAATGGAATTGACCGGGAGTACTTCTCCCCGTCATCTGATAAGCGGGAAGCATTCAGAGAGTTGTGGGGAATAACACCCGAAGAGCAGGTCGTCCTGACGGTAGCCCAGGTAAGTCCGAGAAAAGGGATCTATGATTTCATGAAACTCGCATCAAAGAACCCGGATACACGGTTTATCTGGGTTGGAGGTTTTCCATACGGACTGATATCCAAAGATTACCTCAAAATAAAAATGATGATCCAGCGAAAGCCAAAAAATGTCCTTTTCACCGGCTTTGTCCGGGACATTGCAGAGGCATATTGTGCAGCGGATGTGTTTATGATGCCAACCTATGCCGAAACATTCGGGCTTGCGGTACTTGAAGCACAGTCCTGTGGTCTGCCAGTCATTGCACGCGATATCCCTGAATTCCATGAGGTCTATCAGGACTCGATACGTTATTTCAGAACACCTGATGACGCTCATACAGAACTGTCAGATGAGAATACATTGCATGCATGTGCAGCACGGGCCCGTGAGTACTCATCAAAGTATGATATAAAGCAGATCTGCAGCGATCACCTTTCCCTTTATAAAGAACTGGTAACATCATGATATCTGTAGTTATTCCCTCGTTTAATGAAGAAGAACGTATAGAACGATGTCTGGCATCTCTGGTAAAACAGGATTTTCCACGAAATGAGTATGAGATCATCGTTGTCGACGGCGGATCAAAAGACCGGACACGCGAAATAGCAGAAAAGTATGCCGATGTTGTCTTTATCCAGACCAGCCCGAAAGTGGGTGGGGCTAGAAATGACGGGGCATTACGCGCCAGGGGAGAGATAATAGCGACAACTGACGCGGACACCATTCTCCCGCCCAACTGGCTGAGCCGGATAAAACACGGGTTTCTAGACCCGGAGGTTGTCATGCTCTACGGACCGGTAAAACCGATTGAAGCAACGATAAAAAACCGGTTTTATCTCTTTCTGGCCAACAGCTTTGCCCATATCGGATACCTGACCGGGACCGTGCTCTTCACCCTTGGATGTAACAGTGTATTCAGGGCTGAACCATTTAAGAAAGTCGGGATGTACCGGGTTTCAGATGCCGGAGACGACCTTGAGATCGCCCATCGGATGAGGAGAATTGGAAGAGTTAAATTTGACCGGAAACTTTTCGTGAGTTTTTCGATGCGGAGGTACGACCAGTTTGGTGCTCTCAAGTCTATTTATGAGTGGTTTTACATTGTATTCCATGGTGGTGACGCTGAAAAGTATCAGTACACCAAACGTGAATACCGGTGAATGAGAGAAGAAAACGAAAATAATAGGTAATGGCACAACATTCAGGAAGTTGTACCTCACGCTATGAAGTGCCAATAGACGGTACATCTTGAAATACTCTAATTTTTATTATTGATGAGTCCAAGACGTTTTGCCCGGCACAATAATAAACCGGGATATACAACTGATAAATATAGCTCCTCAATTATGTATCTTAACCTGGCAGGCACCCTATGTTTGAAACACGTAAAAGTCCTCTGACAGAGATTCTCATCGTTGAAGATGACGACATAATCGCCACTCTTATTGAGAGATTTCTAATTCAGCGTGATTATGTCGTGTGTGCCAAGGTTGCCACCGGGGAAGATGCACTCTATAAATCTGCTGAACATCTTCCTGACCTGGTTCTCATGGATATCAACCTGGCAGGAAAGATAGATGGAATTACGGCAACAAAGTTCATCACCGCCATATTTCATATTCCAGTCATTTTTCTGTCAGGTCAGGATGATGAAACTACTCTGGAGCGGGCGACCCTTGCTGAACCGGCAAGTTTCATCATCAAACCATTCAATGCAAAGGATCTCTACTCAAACATCGAGATTGCGCTACACAATGATCGAATCCTCAAAAGGTCAAAAGATTACAAAGGGGATAAGATCCGCCGGATTGCCCGAGCAGCGCTATCAGAGCTGGATGCCTATTTCATCCTGGACAAACGCGGGAGAATTGTATTTATCAATCCCTATGGTGAACATCTACTGAACGTTCACCGCAATGATGTGATTTTAAAACCGATCGGAAAATATCTCAGCTTTTACGATACCAGGCAGAATACGGTATTTACCGATACCTTTCAGGATGTCATCAGGGAAAGCCTGGTCCTTGGCGTCAGGCAGCATATTGCCGTGAAGATGAGTGATAGTTCCTACCGGCATGTTGTTCTTCAGTCAACCTCAATCCGTGACTCTGAGAATGAGACTATCGGCATGATGGTCCGGTTGCATATGAAGACCAAGAGTGAGATATGAATATCTTCATTACTGATGAGCTATAACATATGAAGGCACGGCTAGTCCCGGTAGGGTAGTGGATATCCTAGAAGCCTGCGGAGCTTTTGACCTGGGTTCAAGTCCCAGCCGGGACGTCAGAGCGATTAATTCGCTTCTTTCTTTTATAATTCTTTGAGATTTTTCTAATTTTTTTTTATAGTTCAGAATTTACCATTTTTGGAATCCGCCTTTATTAAACAGGATTATCCAGAACGCTCGAACCGGAATGAAAAACCCGCGCAAATTAGAAAGAAAGATCTCCAGGAGAGGAGAATATACATCGGGCGGTGACGATGCAGTCCAGCCAGTTCCGAACCATTCCCGGTATTATTGATGTTACCAGGCTGTAGAAATGGATCGGCATTTCGGTCTTCCAGAGTATCTACTGTCCGCATACGCTCGGGCAATGCCCGCTGCACCACTGGAGGATGGACTGCCTGGCCTTCGTGCGGTATTCCCGGGTACTAAGGTTGGCATAATTTACATTTCGCACCCCCCAAAAAATTTATGAATAATTTTCAATTCATATTATATAAAAGCTTAAATATATATCTCAGAACATAATATAAATAAGGGTATGTCTACCCACCGACATATTGATCCTTCGTCTCGAAG
>CAYWHV010000057.1:4571-10870 GCA_964458045.1 uncultured Methanospirillum sp. | reverse complement strand
ATACGAAAGTCCTCTGTTTGGAAGAAGAACCGGACAATATCTCATAAAGCCATTACGATTCACGGATATTCTGGAACATTTTCCAGACTTTAACACAGCAGTAAAGCATTATGCAGTATTTGGGGGAACCCCGGCATATATATTAAAAGCGGAAAGGAATAAAGACATTTATGAGAATATTATCTCCAGAATTCTGTCAGAAGACTCGATACTGTTCCGGGATACAGAATTTATTCTCATGTCAGAGGTATCAGAACCCCGATATTATTTCTCAATCCTTCGTTCAATTGCAGAAGGAAATACAACGCCGTCAAAAATATCCCAGATGACAGGACTAGAACGGGCTACCGTCTCGAAATATCTCCAGGTACTCATGAACCTCCAGCTCATAATCAGGGAGATTCCTGCAGGAGAACCATTAAAAAGTAAAAAAGGACAATATTTCTTATCTGACAATTATTTTGCGTTCTGGTTCAGATACGTCTATCCTTATGTGAAATCAATTGAAATGGGTAATGGAAGATCCCTTTGTGTTCAGGAGGTTAAGCCAACTCTTCAGGCATATATCGGAAGAAAATTTGAGGGGTGCATAGAGGATCTGTTATGGAAGTTTAATTCATCCGGGCTGCTTCCCTTCAGGTTCCATTCCTGCTCACGGTGGTGGATGAAAGAGCATGAGATTGATCTTATCGCCTTCAGTGATACAGATGTTTTATTTTGTGAGGTGAAATGGCAGGAAAAGGTGAATGCAGAAAAAGTATATGCAAATCTTCTGGTAAAAAGCAACGTTTTTCTTTCATACCACCCTGAATTTCGTAACAGGTACTATCTGGTCATTGCAAAAACATTTACCCGAGAATCCGGGATTGCATCTGACAAGGTCCATATCTGGAATACTGCCTCATTGGAAGAGATGTATCGCCGATGCAGGCCATAAATACCTAAAATTGGGGATGATGCTGATAACCCCTTATATTCACCAACCGTTCTAAAGTTTTATTCTTTTTTCTTGTAAACCTCATCAGGATTAAACATCCGCTCTCCAGAGACGGTTCCGTCAAGCCTCCGATAAAAACATGACCGGTACCCGGTGTGACACGCTGCTGTCAGCTGATCCACCAGGTAGATGACTGCATCTTCATCACAATCAACAAGGATGTGATGAACTTTCTGGGTGTGTCCGGACTCCTCTCCCTTCTTCCAGAGTTTGTTTCTGCTCCTGCTGTAGTAGTGGGCAAATCCGGTTGACTGGGTCAGGTCCACAGCCTCTTTGTTGGCATATGCAAGCATCAGTACATCTTTGGTCGTAAAGTCCTGTGCAATAACCGGAACTAATCCCTTTTCGTCAAATTTAATCGTAATCATGGTATCGTTTCCATCTCCCTATTGCAAAGATATGAAGTTACTCGTACAGTATGATCAGAAGAGGTTTAAATCTGTTCATTTTTTAATACAAGGCATATGAGGCCATGTATCTTCAACTGACCATCGTCGGATAACATCTGATATATACTCACAAAAACCCATTTAAGCCCTTATGTCACTTAAACCTACTAAAAACGCCTTCACTAGAAGAACATCAAGAACCTCTCTATCAAAAACCCATTAATTTACCCATCGTTCCGGCTCTCATTCTAATACAGTATTATGTGATCAGATGACAAGTCATCTACCTCACTGATAGACTCATCTTCAGAACAATCATCTGTACGAATTATACCATTGCTCGTATTCCTTATGATCTTCAAAACAATGGAGGATATACAGTGTTTTTTCCCGGATTTCATAGATGATCCGTGCCTGCCGTGTAACCTTCTCTACATGGAATGGGATGCCATATTTCAGATGACGACGGGGTGGCAGGGACTGTATTTTCTCAAAATGTGAGAGGAAGAGGATTTGGAGATCGCGGGGGAATCGTTCAAACTCCTTGACTGCAGATGCCGCAAAAACTATCTCCATTATGATCACTTCTTCAGAAGTTTCTTCATATCCTCAAGAGAGGAGAAAGGGGTACTGCCAGCCAGCATCTCCTCCATCTCAATGGAGACTCCCTTATGGACCAGCATCATCTCTTCTTCCTCGAGCATTTTTTCATATGCGAGAATTGCCTGTCGTATTACCTCGGTCTGATTCCCTGCATACCCCTTATCAATGATCCTCCGAATCGCCTCTTCATATGGTCTTCCGATATTAATGTTCATAGAGACACCATTTTGATGTACATTAATTACACATTCAATGATATAATAAGTGCCCATTAGTTAAAGATCTTTTTTCAACCAACCATTGCCGGATAACATCTCATTATTCTCTTATATCCTACCGTTATTCTCGAAGAAGAGGAACATGACGGCATTGACAAATTCACTGTCGATGCTAAAATATTTCTCATTACTAATCAGCCGGTTCTTCAGAGAATAGATATAATGCAGATTCAAACCGTCAGGGTTTAATTGATACCCCTCCTTCTATTGTTCTATGATTAACATTGCACTCCCAAAAGGGAGCCTTGAAGAACAGACTCTGCAACTCTTTAAAGAAGCCGACCTTGAGGTCAGGAGAACTGACCGTGATTATAACCCCACGATTAATGATCCACGGATAGGAAAGGTCAAAATATTACGCCCCCAGGAGATACCGACCTATATTGAGATGGGATATTTCGACATGGGAATATCAGGCCTTGACTGGATCCATGAATCCGGAGCACAGGTACAAGAGGTGGCACAACTCAATTACAGTAAAACCGGACCGGGTATTGTCAAAATTGTCGTCGCAGTCCACCAGAGTGAGCCAATCTCAATGGTCAGCGAAATACGCCCTGACAGCCGGATTACCACCGAATACCCGAAATTAACGAAAGAGTTCTTTGAAAGACTAAATATTCCTGTCCGCCTCTTCCCATCCTATGGTGCAAGTGAAGCCAAGGTCCCTGACCTGATGGATGTGGTCGTTGACCTGACCGAGACCGGAACGACCCTCCGGAAGAATGGCCTGAAGATCATCGGGCAGATCATGGAGTCATATACGACCATCATCGCAAATAGTGCAAGCTTTGAGGATCCAGTAAAAAGAAAAGAGATTGAAGAGATTGTGACTCTCCTCATGGGTGTTATTGACGCACGGAACAAGGTTCTCATCTCGATGAATGTCCCGGCTGTATCACTTGATTCTATCGTTGCAAGCCTTCCTGCAATGAAGAAACCAACCGTCGCAAAACTTCATGGAATCGATTATTTCAGCCTTGAAACGGTGGTCCTGAAGAGTATGGTAAACACCCTGATACCAGAGCTGAAAGCAGCCGGGGCAGAAGATATCCTGGAGATCCCAATCACGAAGATCGTGAGATGATATCAGGAATCTTTTATCCTTTTTGAAAATCATCATGAACCAGTATCAGGAGAATGCAGAAATATGAAGATCAGAGGGTCATGGCATTTCGGTATCCAGTGGGCAACAATTCGATACCTTGTGGTATGTCTGGTCGCCCTTGCGGGTATGCTCTTTGGTTCGCTGGTTCTTCATGACACGGAGTTTGCCCTGATTCTGGCTTTTGCCGGGTATATTGGTGCACGGATTCTGCTCTGGGTGCTCTACAAGGAATAACCTTAACCCTTGATCGTCCCGGGAGGTGCATACCGGGATATCAGCTCCTTTACCTGGCTGAAGTTCTCTTTAGTGCAGGCCAGCATAATGGGTGAAATCAGAACCTTCCGGTACACAACAATGGTCCGTTCCCGGTTCTGGTACGATATCGACCTGACTTCGTCCCACTCAATCGAATCCATCTCACGGGAGATGTTAATCATGCTTCCCCCAAGTCCGGAGAGTGAGCCGCCTGCAACAGACCCGATGGCAGTAAGCCGGTTGACATTTTTCATGGTCTCCCCTGCAGCATAGCCGATTCCGTCAGGAGTCACGGCAAAGAGTGCATCAGGCCCGCCCTTTGTTGCTTTCTGATATATTCCGGCAATGAGTAGGGATAATCCGAATAAGAAGATCCAGATGAGAAACAGGATGGGTACAACTGATAATGCTGCTCCGGGATGGGCGAACAAAATGATAATAAATACCACGAGAAACCCTCCTCCCAGAGCCATGCCCAGTTGTTTGACGACAACCGAACTGGTAATCACCGGTATCTGTGCGGTCCAGACCAGTGAATCCTGTGATGATGATTGAGCAGCCGATACGGGTTTTCCACAATCCTGGCAGAATGCACTGTCAGGAGGGATGTCTGATCCACAATGAGGACATAATGTCATAGAATCACCTGTGTTCTGATTTACATCCGTTCATATCTTTGTTCCACAATGTCTGCAGAATTTCGCACCCGGTTTCAGATCTTTCCCACATGAGGGACAGACTGGTGCAGAACTCTCCCTGCCTGGATGAGCAGGGGGCTCTATCGGTTCTCCACAGTGCCTGCAAAACTTCTCTTCAGGTGAGAGAGGTGCTTTGCAGGATGTGCAGACGGGCAGATTTGGATCAATCTCATTCGTCTGAAACGGGTGTGGGGGGTTTGTGTTCGGAATGGGGGCTCCGCACTCTTTACAGAACTTCGCTCCCGGGTTTATGGGATGGTTACAGGACAGGCAGAGATGTTTTTCACCGGGTTTTGGAGAGTTTTCAACCGGAACAAAGGTTTCAGGGAGATTTTTTAGCCTGGCAGACTCGTGATTTCCGGAGGGAGGAGTATCTGAAAGAACATCGGCAATCTTCTGGTTTACCGCTTCCTGAACTTTCTGTTCTGCCATGTGTACTCCCTGTTCCACAATCTTTTCACCTGCAGCGGGTAGGATATCCCCGACCACAACCTGCCATTCTGCCGGTGGGCGGATGACAACCTGCGATATCTCCTTGGCAGCCGTTCCAATCTGTGCAGCCTTTGTCACCGTGGATTCTATCTTTGAAGCGGTGGATGCGACGGTATCGAGGATCTCCGTGGCTTTTTGTATGGGATCCACAGTGTTTCTGGAAGCATCCGGACTGGCAGGTTGTGATCCGGTCTGGAGCGGAGCACCACAGGACCTGCAGAATTTTGCTCCTTTTGTATTATATTCACCGCATGTCGGGCATTTTTTTGTTGTCATAAAGCACCTCTAGGTATCCGGAAGAGTCTTCAGATATTCGTGTAACTGCTGTTTTTGACCTGCGGACATATGTTTCTGCCCTGATTCAAGGATTCCTGACATCTTCTGAATAATGCTCCGGGGAGACTCACCCATATGGGCAAGAGCTGCCTCGGCATCTGCAGGAGTAAATCCATCCTTACCGACCCGGTTCATGATCTCAACTCCGGCACGGACATTCTCCGGGATTCGGGCAACCGGTGGGTCAGGATACCCGGCAAGTTCGTTGTACTTATTCACCACCGGTTCAATCTGATTTTTGAACTGCTTGGTCAGTTGTCTCATCCCTTCCTCCTTGTACGCCCCGGAAGCCGCCAAATCTCCAGATTTTCCAGCCTTTTCTGCCCGGTCATACCACTCGTATACCTTCGTCTCCATGGTCCGGGTCGTCGCTTCAAGATCCTTGTAGGGCTTTCCTTTCATATCACCTCGTGTTGCCGGGCCGATATCCTCTTTTCCTCCTCCATATGCATCGGTATGGAACCGATCGGTAACGGTCTGATCCATATGTTCGGCATACTCATTGCATTTCGCCTGATCGATGACCGGTTTCCCGTCAGGACCCTGGATAACCTTCCCACCGGCATCAGCCTTGTATGGATACTCTCCATGACGCTCCCGGTAAAACTCCTGGTTGTATACATCCCGTGAGCCGGTTCCTTCCTGTTCCACGAGCTTACCCTTCTCCCTCCGAGTCTTTCCTTCTGCATCCCGGACCGGTTCATTGATACTCTTTACATCCTCCATCTCCGGTTTTCCGGTCTTGGGATCGATGACCGGGTCATACACTGGCTGTCCTGTTTTTATATCTATGACTGCCTTTCCGGTATGGGGATCAATCCTCATCTGCTGCTTTGGCTTTCGGTAGGTGACATCACGGTCAAAGGTAGATTTTGTGCTCTCCTGGTCAGGGGTTCTGGGCTGTGTATCTTTCACATTGGTGATCTTTGCAATCTCAATATCATCAGGACCATATGGTCTTTCACCTGGTTTCAGGTTCTGGTTGAGCTGGTCAGCGATTCGTTGCTTTACTCTCCGGTCCACATTGTCGTAGGTCTGTTTCCAGTGTTCGTTGAAGTCTCGTCGAAGCGGACTTTCTTCACCAGGTTTTCTGGCTTTTCCGTCAAGGTTATGGGGCTCGTCATTGAGAACATGCATGGCATG
>CAYWHV010000057.1:1846-4471 GCA_964458045.1 uncultured Methanospirillum sp. | reverse complement strand
GTGCTGTTCAGCCAGTCTGCAATAACCTCATCCCTCAGCTGGCGTGCGGTCTCCTTAGCTGCTCCTACCACTGTGTTGTTCGGGGGTTCTCCATAGACCAGGGTTTTCAGGAAGTGATACCCGGCAAACAGCCCCCATGCAAGCCATTTCCGGTCACCAGTGAGTTTTCCCAGTTGATCCGGATCGATGAGTTTTCCTTCGGTTATGCCCTTGATATCAGCAAAACTGATGAAAGACTCAGGATCTGTCCCCATCTGGTAGGCTTCGAGAGCACTCAGGATCTTCCCCTTCACATGGTTGATGGCAATAACGCCAAAAGGGCCGACCACCGTTCCAAGAGCAGCATTGAAGGCAAGATCCCCGGCCCACTTCACCCATTCCAGAACCTCGATGATCTGGTCATACCGGTTTGCTGCATCCAGGTAATCCTGTGCCTCTTCAAGACAGAGCCGGTACGCACGGTTATAGATCATCCATCGGAGCTGAACAAGCCCTTCAACCCCGAGGACCTGTTTTCGTTTGGAAAGGAGGTCATGCAGCTCCGGCCGTGCCTGCTCTGGTGCCATCGTGTTGATGATAAGTTCACACCGGCGGACTTCAATCTCCCAGCTGGCACTGCCAGGATTGACATTATCAGTCTCAAGAGCAAGAATAAAGTCACAATACCCGGTCTCTTCAGAACCGGCATGGTTTTGAACTGCTGCCCGGCACCGGACCGGAACAGGAGTCCCATCAAAGGGTATCGGGCGGATCATCGAGACCGAATAGATTGCTGATGGAGTATTCAGTGATCGGACTCCGGAAGATACAAAGGTAAGACCAGACCCTTTAGCCGCATTATATGAAGGTGTTTTTTCCTCCTCCATGATGGTAAAAACCAGGGAATTCGGATCGGTGATAGCAGCAACATCCGGGACCACCTGGTTTTCTTCGGTAAGAATCAGGTAGTAAAAATCCAGAAGAGCAGTTGAATCCATCTGCGAATTTGGCACCGGGACATGATACATACCGGTATCGCTTCGTCTGGCGATGGAATCAATGAACAGTCCCTCTTTTGAGATGATGACTGTTATATGGCATTCCAGGGGGAACGAGAGCTCACCTGACCGGGGTGATGCAGTGACGATGATAGTCTCCTGGTCATACATCCCCTCTGACCGGTCATCAGGGAAATCCTGCTCGGTTATGGTTACCTCAGCACGGGTGTCGTCCAGGCGGGTAATGATTGCAGTGACCATCTTGAGCGGAGATGTATCAGGATCAATTGCAAAGGTCCAGGATTCAGACCCGCCAGACTCAATCCAGACCTGGACCTTCTCCGTCTCCTTTGTTCCTTTCACCAGCGTGACCTGGTGCATATCTGCCTCAATGACCGGTCTTTTCAGAAGCAACACCGGTACAGAAACGGGGCCTGAAAGGGTATTCCCGCAGGTAGCGGTGATGATGATATCTTCTGATGCCGGGGGATCTCCTGCATACTCCGGATCCGGGGGGGTAGCCTCCAGAGCAACCGCCGTCCATCCGTCACCATAATCGGCCGGTGTGCTGGGTTCATCAAGCCATCCTCCCGGTTGTGCCCGTTCAAAGGTCCAGACAGGTGCTGCCGGTGTATCCGCATTGATACGGACCAGGAGAACTGCACGATCAGATGTGAGAAAGGGAGAGATGGCATTCTTATCACCTTCAAACCTGGTATCTATTGACCCTGACACCGGGGCATCAAACCGTATGGTGATGGTTTGTGGAGGGACTTCATCCTCATGAACCGAAGCATGAAGAAGGCACTCTGCCTGTTTCAGATCAGTCGGCCTGGTCTGTATTATGGCAACATCCAATACCCCCTGAGCTGAGAGCGGGGAGATTTTCAGGAGTTCAGATAGGCCAGCCGGGAGATCCAGATGTAATACGCTATCTGGCACCTGCCGGAGTGTTCCGGTTTCATCCTGAGAAAAGACTTCTGCATGAAAAGCAGCGGAATCTTTTTCAGTGACGAAAAGAGTTCGTGAGGGTTTAATGTTCAGGATATAGGAAAGGGAGGGTGTAAAGGTGAGCTGAATCTGCTCACTTAGTGAAAGACCTGCTACCAACGCACGGACGGTAACAATAACCCTGGATTTCTGCATCACATCATAAGGAGCATTCCCGATAATGGATCGCTTCTTATACTGTCCATCAATGATTTCAGAACCTTCGGTGACCGTGGTTTTCCCATCCGTCACGGCTATGGAGATGCTCTGGATGATTCCGATCATCTCCTCTTCGGTGAATGCAAAGGGGAGATCGACTGTTGCATTTACCAGTGCAATGGGATGATCTGATTCATCCTTCCCGGCGTAATCAACTTCCGTTCTGAGCTGTGGAGGCGGAATATCAGGGATCGTGATCTCGATCTGATCAATAACCGGTGCTCCACCGACCGGGACCGGAACACCCATGCCGGGAACAGAACTTTCCGGGGTGAGAGTACTCTGGATGGGAATGGGTTTTTTTGAAAGAATCAGGGCCTGATACTCGGATAACCGGAGTGGTCTTTTGAGGGAGGCATCAATCTGAAAGGTTGTGTTATCCAGGATGAACCGGTTTTTCAGGTCAATGAGTGCATCCCACCCGGACCCGGGAGTAAGA
>CAYWHV010000057.1:0-1746 GCA_964458045.1 uncultured Methanospirillum sp. | reverse complement strand
TGATATCTGAATGGGGGCTCCGGGCTGTGGGATATACTCACCAGTTTCGAGAAGTTTCCAGACGGTGACGGTAAACGAGTCTGGTTTGTCCACCGATACCTGAAGTGTGTCCTTTGATAACTGCAGAACATACCTGACTGCCTTCTTCTCTTTTTTATCTTCTTTCTTTTCAGGTGTACCCTTCTTCTCCGATGCAGACGGTTTATTCCTGGCCTTCAGTATAGCAGCCCCGATTCCCCCACCAATAAGCAGTGTCCCAATGATCACAATAAATGTCCCATCTCCTTCCCCACCATCGGGGGGGAGAGATCCACCATCATCACATGAACAGGAATACCGGGAGCAGTCAGTATCAGGCTGCTTGTAGCAACACTGGGGATAACACCTGCACAGACAACATTGTGCCCTCATGCACCGTTCATCCTGGTTACAGGTCTTTGTCTGGGCACATTCAAGGCATGAAGCCGATGCATCCATGGTCACCGAGCCTGGACAAAAATCACTTTGTGCAGAATTAGGTGCCAGAGAGAGTAGAAAAAATGCAAACACGATGAAGAATACCCAGGATACATGCCCTATGTGCTTTGTCATGGATCACATCCCCCAGGTATGATTTTGATACATGATGAGATCACCGTTTTTTGCTTTCGATCCAGAGTCCGGCACAGAGAATACCCAGAATACCAGTAATGGCACTGAGCGGCGTACTTTGAGGGATATCAGCCGGGGTAGCCGGATCCTGGTTGTCTGAACCGAAGAGTCTTTCCTCTATCTCAAGTGCACGAGATATTGCGTCAGACTGTTTCCAGATCTCCCCCTGCTTAGCATAAACCAAAGAGAGACCGTAGTATCCATAGGCAAAGTCAGGATTGATTTCAAGGGATCTGTTAAAGGCTTTCATCGCGTTATCTGACTGATTCAGCCGGTATTCACTCATACCCAGGTAATACCAGGCATCAGGGTTATCTGGAGTCAGTTCGGTGACCTTTGTAAAATACTCCCTGGACTCTGCATACCTTCCTGATTCAGAGAGCATAAGGCCCGAAAGCATGAGACGATCAGCCTCTTTTTCAGTCTGTCCGGTCAGGTTGTGATATTCAGACAGAACATACTCTTCAGCCCGGTATTCTGCCTCCAGCTGGTCCAGGTCAGGGGTGGGAGTAGGAACCCAGCCAGAACAACCGGCACATACCAGACAGACGCTCCATATTACCAGAATGATATATTGTTTCATACCATCATCACCCCTTTTTTCCTCCTTTTTTCTTTCAGAACCCGATCATGGCAAGACCTACCATGAAGAATATGACAATTATTGCAAGCGTTCCCAGGACAAATATGATGATCTGGCCCATGCTGTGTTCCACATAGGGAATCTCCCCACTATTCATCTGATTTGCAGTCTTATATGCATCATAAATACCAAAGATCCAGATGATAATACCAGGTATTGCCATGAACATTGAACCGATGAGTACACCAATGAGAAACGCAAACCCCTTGAGCAGGTTTCCATTATAGACCTGCCCCATCCCGGTCCAAAGAAAACTCGCAATGGCTGCAAGGACCGCGTTTTTCTGATTTTCTGATCCGGTATACTGACTTTGCTGCCCGGTCTGTTTTTCTTCGTATTTGAATTCAAAATCCTGGTTGACCTGTGCTCCACAGGATTCACAGAATTTGCTTTCCTCAGATACTTCGGCACCACACTGATGACAGAACATGATTTCTCACACTAACAGATGT
>CAYWHV010000056.1:0-10879 GCA_964458045.1 uncultured Methanospirillum sp. | reverse complement strand
CATTCGAGAGCTACTTCAACTGGTTCACCGAGATCGATGCCGAGTTCCCATTCCTGATGGACTCCTCTGCACCGGCAGCACTCGCCCACGCCTGCAAGTACGTTACCGAAGTCGGTATCGCAGACCGTGCAGTGTACAACTCAATCAACGGTTCAATCGGACCTGAGAACATCGAGGCTATCAGGAAGTCCGATGTTGATGCAGCAATCGTTCTCGCATTCAACCCGGGTGACGCAAGCGTCCGCGGGCGTGAGAAGGTTCTGACAGAAGGAGGCGTTGCCGGTCAGGAAATGTCCATGATGGCAATCGCAGAGGCTGCAGGTATCAAACGCCCCATCCTCGACACGGCAGCAACCCCGCTCGGACTTGGATCCGGTGGATCATTCCGTGAAATTCTTGCCTGCAAGGCAATCCACGGCCTGCCAACCGGTGGTGCATACCACAACATGACCGTCTCCTGGACCTGGCTCAAGCGCTGGAGAAAGAGCGGCATTCTTGACCGGTACAAAGATGCAGGAGTTCTTCTTGAGCAGATGGGACACCACCACTTCGGCGGTGTTGAGGGTATCCGTCAGGCTGCCTGGTCCTCTGCTGATATTGGATGTAACATTATGGCAGCTACCCTTGGTGCTGACCTTATCATGTTCGGTCCAATCGAGAACTGTGAAGCAACTGCAACTGCAATGGCATTCACTGATATCGTTCTTGCTGAGACCCTTCGCGAACTCGGCGGCGATGTGAAGGCTGAAATCCACCCAATCAACAAACTGGTTTAAACCAGTTCTTTTTTTTGCCTCCCAAGGGTCGGCTCACGGCCATATCTTCTCGTGTCATGTATCCCTGCATTCTACCAGGATTCGGAATACAAATCGTAATCGTTTTTATCTCCGGACGTTGAAATATAAGAGTCAGGAACGTGCCAAGATGGCGGAGCGGCCACGCGGTTGACTGCAGATCAACTACACTCCGGTTCAAATCCGGATCTTGGCTTTTCTTTTTGAGACGGGCATCTTTATTCTGTTCATATTGATCTCTCATTTTCTCGGAATATCCCAAAAAAGGATTGAATCCAATTTTTTCCTTTAATTACCCCCTTCACTTCCGGATCAAAAACTCCACGATGGAATGTTCTTTATCGTAAGACAACAGAGGCACTATATCTGAATTGATGACTGTCACAACCACCCGGAGTAACACCCTCTATGGATCCAGAATTACCTGATATAATCATTCTTTTTCAGACAGTCATTCAATGGATCGCAATAATTCTCTCTGCATCAACCGGGGTGTTTGATGCACGAAAAAACGGGCTTGACTATTTTGGTGCACTTGTCATCGCTGTTATCGTTGCAGTCGGAGGAGGGACAATACGGGATCTGCTCCTGGGGAGATATCCGCTCTTCTGGCTCCAGGACCCGATTTACCTGATAAGTATCTTTATTGTGGGAGTAATTGGTATCCTGCTGATACCCGTCAGCCGGACAGATGAAACATCAGAACCAAGAAAAACGGGGTTTATCCACTCCCTCATAAGACTCATGTTCGGCACATCAGGATCATTTGCCTATGTGGATTCATTTGCTCTGGGTATGTGGGCATATCTTGGAACATTATATGCGTTAACCAGTGGGATACCACCAATAATCGCCCCCATAATGGGAGTAATCACCGCCTCATTCGGTGGAGTATTACGTGATATTTTATTTGCAAAAATTCCTGAACTCTTCAGACCAAGTCAGTTTTATGCAATTGCCTCATGTGCAGGAGCGAGTGCATATGTTATTGCGTACCTTATCAGCCTTCCCTATCCTTCAGGCTTCATACTCTGCATGCTTGTCACCGTGCTTGTCCGGATGATCTCAATCAGATACAACATCACCAGTTTTTAAGTCCCGCCCATTTTGCATCGGGAAAATTCCAGGCCAGAACACCAGGCACGGTGCCAGTGAGGAGACCACCCGTACATAAATCGCGAATTTATCATTTTTTGCAAATTTAAACTCTGAAAACGTCCTGCATCAGCAGATATATTGCTTAAATACCACACTTAATAAACCCCATAATGATATACATAAGAACTGAAATTTTAATTCATCAAATCTCCCCATCATCAAACCTATCTGAACAAACACCAAAAACTCATGCAGAAATGATACTCGTACGCCCGGATCAATCTGAAGTGATTATTGAAGCATGCGGGAGAACGGTTGAAGACATATTAATCAGCCAGGATATCGATCCCCTCACTGTTCTGATAACCAAGGAGGGCGAGATAATTCCGGAAGACACAATACCAGATGAACAGGACAGAATCAGGATTATCCAGGTATCACATGGCGGATAAACAAAAGATATCCTGTTCGTATTGCTCCGGGCCGGCGGTGTACCTGGACCGGGTCAGGCAGATCCATCTCTGTAAAACCCATCTCATGAGTCAGGTTGAGGATGAGGTACGCCGCTACCTTTCATCAGTCGAACTGCCAGAAGTCATTGGAATCGCATTTTCAGGCGGTAAAGACAGTACCGCCCTGCTCAGATCTTTTTGCCAGATCAAACATGACATCCCCTGCAGGTTCATCGCCCTGACCGTTGATGAGGGGATTGAAGGATACCGGCAGGATACCATCCGGGCGGCGAAAGAGATCTGTCAGGCTCTTGAAGTAGAACATCATATCATCAGATTCTCCGAACTTTTTGGCTCAACTTTGGATCAGCTGGTTGCCGGATCTGACCGGAATGCCTGCACAATCTGCGGGATTCTCCGGCGACGTGCTTTGGAAGTCCTTGCACGAGAACAGGGGATCCGGATGATTGCAACCGGCCACAATCTTGATGATCATGCCCAGACGACGTTGATGAATGCCATCTCCGGAGACATAAAAAAAGTCTTCACCGGTCATGGACCCTCTGCATGGTACGCGAAACGAATCAAACCATTTGCCCGCGTCAGCGAACGTGAAGTCACCTTGTATGCACTGCTGAGCGGATTATTCAGGGATCTCCCCGAATGCCCGTATGCAGTAACTTCACTCAGGGGTGAAGTCAGAACCCTCCTCTATAGATATGAGCGGGACCATCCGGGCTCCATGCTTCATGCTGCAACATGTGAAGAGCAATTCAGGGAAAGATTTGGGAGTGAATTTGTGCGGGAACCCTATACAACGTGTTCCGAATGTGGATGGCCGGGATCGGGGGAGATATGTCAGGTCTGTGCGGTCCTTCGAAAGGCACCATCTGACCATGATTCTTCATAGGAGTCCCGGTTCATTACGATCCGCTCATCTTGTACCGGCACCCATAATGTGATGACAACAATGGCCCATGAAAAACTGATATACATGGATCATAGTGCGACGACTGCAACTGATCCAGATGTTGTACAGGCCATGCTTCCCTGGTTTACAGAGCGCTATGGTAATCCCTCATCATTGTACAGACTTGCCCGTGATTCGAAAAATGCCGTTGACGATGCACGATCCAAGGTTGCAAAGGCCATCGGTGCCCGGCAGGACGAGATATTCTTCACCTCCGGGGGCACGGAGTCTGACAACTGGGCTCTTATCGGGGGTGCACTATCACACCGGAAAAAAGGCAATCATATCATAACCTCTGTAATTGAACATCATGCAATTCTCCATACCTGTGAGTACCTGGAAAAACAGGGGTTTCAGGTGACATACCTGCCGGTTGACGAGACCGGAAAGGTAAGGATTGAAGATCTGAAGCGTGCGATAACCGACAAAACCATCCTTGTTTCAATCATGTTTGCAAACAATGAGATCGGAACAATTCAGCCTATTAAAGAGATTGGGGCACTGTGTCGGGAGCGAAATATCCTGTTTCACACCGATGCAGTTCAGGCGATCGGTAATGTGAAAATAGACGTTCAGGAGATGCAGATCGACATGCTCTCCCTTTCTGCACACAAATTCTATGGCCCGAAAGGAATAGGTGCCCTGTATATCAGGAAAGGAGTCAGGATTGACAGTTATCTTCATGGCGGAGCACAGGAGCGGAGAAAACGGGCGGGAACGGAGAATGTTCCTGGGATTGTCGGCCTGGGAACTGCGATTGAGAAAGCAGTCGGCTCTCTTGATGAAAATACCAGACGTATCCGGATGCTGCGGGACCGGCTTTTAGAACAGATCATCACAACTATTCCCCATTGCCGCCTGAACGGACATAAAACTGACCGGCTGCCAGGCAATATCAATATCAGTTTTGAATTTATTGAGGGGGAATCCCTCCTGTTACTCCTGGACCATGCCGGAATTGCCGCATCTACCGGGAGTGCCTGCTCCTCCGGATCTCTTGAACCGTCCCATGTCCTGATGGCAATCGGGGTCCCCATTGAGATTGCTCATGGGTCACTCAGGCTGACTCTCGGAAGTGAAAATTCTGAGGAAGACATAGCATATGTATGTGAAGAACTCAGAAAAGCAGTTGAAAAGTTACGAAACATCTCACCGCTCTATGCAGATTACCTGAAAAAGAAGGCGTGCAATGTATAGCGAAAAAGTAATGGACCATTTCATGAACCCCCGCAACCAGGGGGAGATCACTGATGCAGACGGTGTCGGAGAGGTAGGAAACCCCTCCTGTGGCGACATCATGCGGATTTTCATCAAAGTGAACGATAATATCATAACCGATGTGAAATTCCAGACCTTTGGTTGCGGAGCTGCTATTGCATCCAGCAGTATGGCAACCGAACTTATCAAGGGAAAAACACTCGAAGAGGCCTGGGAGATGTCAAATAAAGCCGTAGTTGAGGCACTTGAAGGGCTCCCCCCGGTAAAAGTTCACTGCTCAGTTCTTGCAGAGGACGGCATACATATGGCTATCAACGATTACCGGGTGAAACAGGGATTAGAACCATGGGAAGAAAAAGGCGGGCACACCCACGGTCATGATGAACTGACCGATGAGGAGTAACCCGGACAATCATTTTTTGAGCATTTCAGCATATTCATACGCAGGCATTACCTGGATGATCTTATCATCCACCTCAAACCTTTCTGATTCATTCATAGTGAGAATGTATCCAGTAACTCCAGGATGTGAATCCATGGCCTCGATTAATCCTCGAATTTCCCGCTTTCGTACATCAGGGTTTTCCAGTGATATGCATACCTGAATGGCGCTAACAATCCGATGATTCTCCTGGATTAAAAAATCACATTCATACCGTAACCGGTGATAAAAAACAGACGACTCTTTCTTGCGGATAAGTGTTGTAAATACGTAATTTTCCAGAATTTTTCCGGCATTCTCTGAAAATTTAAATGATACTGCATTTACCAGACCCGTATCAATGCAATAGAGTTTCTTCATGTTGTAGAGTTGCTTCTTTACTGAAGGATCATATTTCAGAACCGGATAGAGGAGATATGCATCAAGGGCACATTCAATATACTCACGTACCGTATCGGTTGAAATCCCAATCTGCTCACCAAGCCGTGTATATGAAAGCAGATTTCCAGTATTGGAGATGAGGAAATAAAGAAGATCCACAAGATATGCAGGACTTCTGATGTTATGTGCCATCATAATGTCTTTGAGATAGATAGTTTCATAATACGAAGTGAGTAGATCATGTCGAAGAGCCATATCTGATTCCACGGTGATACGGGGAAATCCCCCATACTTCAGATAATTTTCAAAAAGTTGGTTCTTTTTTGTAATACTCACCCTTGTTTCTCCCAAAAACGACAGATACTCCTCAAAAGAAAGGGGATATACTGTAATTGAAAGATACCGGCCAGATATCTTCGTTGCCAGATTTCGCTTCAGAAGAGAGGATGTGGAACCGGTGAGAGTCCATTTGATTTGAGGTTTTGTATCATATGAAACCTTTACAGCTCCCACCCATTCTTCATAATTCTGTATTTCATCAATGAAGAGATAATACTGAGATTTATTAATTTTTTCAAGGTATTCTTCAATGAGTTCATTGAGAAAACCAGGATCATGCATCCATCCGGTGAAGAGGGGCTCATCGAGATTGATATAGAGTATGGTATCAGGATCAGTTCCCTGATGTATGAGGTGCTTGATCATCTGAAACATCAGGGTTGATTTTCCACTTCTTCTGACTCCCTGGATAAACAAAATTTCCCTTGCGTCAAGATACCGGATTAATTCAGGATATGAACCAAGCCGGTTCTGGCCCGTGTTATAGGGACGCCCAAACCACCATGGATTCTGTCTATCGAGGACCGCCTGAATTTTTCGATCCATTTGTTAGATATAATCGATGATTCATGATAAAATCATCGGATATATCAGACAATTTTGTATTAAATCATCAATCATACTCGCTGATTTTCGACTCAGCAAAATAAAAATTATTCAGGTCGGATATTTCCCCTGACCATCGAGAAGAATATCCCAATAAAACACATTACAGAAAAGATAACAAACCCGATACTCATTGCACTCATGAGTTCATCTGAAACATCTGGGGTTATGTCTACTTTTCCAACCATCACGGCGATGATCATCATCGCGATTCCCATCGAGAGCATCTGGCCTAAAAGTCGCATGGTCCCCAACGTCCCGGATGCGATGCCATAATACCGCTTTTCTACCGAGCTCATGATTGCATTCGTATTCGGAGATGAGAAGAGAGCAAAGCCAAACCCAAGAACCGCCAGGATTACCATCAGCTGAATCATGGACGTGTCCGGAGAGAGAAAACTCAAAGAGACAAGCCCCACAGCAATGATCCCCATGCCCACGGAGGATATTTTTGCAGGTTCAATCCGATCTGAAAGACTGCCGGCATATGAAGAGAAGACCGCCTGAACTACCGGCTGGGTGACAAGTATAAAACCGGCCTCCTGCGGGTCAAAACCCCTGATATATTGCAGGTACAAGCTGAGAAAAAACGTTATCGCGAAGGTTGAACCGTAATTTATCAGAGCAGCAAGGTTTGAACAGGCAAACACCCGGTTTGTTCTGAACATGGATACCCTGATGAGGGGATACTGCTCCCGGTGCTCCAGCCAGATAAAGAGTACCAAAAGGGTGATTCCCAATCCAAGGGCAATGAATCCGGTGGTGTGAGGGATCTCGGAAAAACCAATCATGACCGCGGTAAGGCTGCTTCCATAGATGAGAGCTCCTTTCAGATCAAACCGCTCACCTGCTGCATCTGCCCACTCTCCTTTTAAAAAGAACAAAATCAGGGCAATGATAAGGATGCCAATCGGGACGTTGATAAGAAAGATGCTCCGCCACCCAAAATCATCAGTCAGAAAACCTCCGATAAAGGGGCCTGCAGAGAGACCAAGGTACACTGATGTGGTATAGATGCCAAGGGCCTGACCCCGTCGTGCCGGTGAAGTAACGGATGTCAGAATCGCCACAGCAGTTCCGAAGATCATCGAAGCCCCGACGCCCTGAATCAGGCGGAAACTGATAAGCATGAGAGAGGAGGGTGAGAGGATCATCCCCACGGAGGCCAGCGTAAAGAGTGCTATCCCCCCGGTCAGGATCTTCCTTCTCCCGAAGATGTCCCCGATTCTACCGAACGGAACAAGGAAGGCTGCTGATGCCAGAAGATACGCACTACTGACCCAGCTTAATTCAATAGCATCAAGAGAAAATTCACTGGCAATCGATGGCAATGCAATATTTACTGCAGATAAATCAAAAGGGGTTAAAAACCCACAGCATATCGCGATAATAAGGGTACTGAGGGAGATGCCAGGGAACTTCATGAAGGAATGAAGATATTCCCCCATAAGCCATGAAGGTTGTGTATAGTGCCCTTCATAACGTCTTGGAATAATCGAATAAAAAGTAGATTATTCCAAGGCGTGCACACCAAATGCACTTCATAGTAATAAGCAAACGTTCTGAATTATTTCAGAAAGTTTCGCGTTATTCTATAATCAGAACACTGGTGTGTTTTACACTGACCGAATCCGGCCATACCGGTCAACATCGTCCGACATGACTGATGCCATGCTGTCAAAGAGGCGATATTTAAAAGAACCCGGACCAGCAGCCTCTGAAGCAGCCAGTTCTCCTGCAATTCCAAAGGCAGCAATCCCTGTGGCGGATGCAGAGAGATAGTCCGATGTGACTGCTGCACAGGAGCCGATGACCGATGCAGCCATACAGCCTGTCCCGGATATCCGTCCCATATACGGGTGTCCGTTCTCACAAAGAAGAGTCTGGGAACCATCACTAATGATGTCAGTAGGACCACTCATAACGACAGTGCATCCCAGTCGCTCTGCCAGGACAGAGGTAATATCGGTCGGATCCCCAGTAACTCCTCCGGAATCTACACCCCGGACCTGTGCCTGTTTCCCGGCAAGGGTCCCAATCTCTCCGGCATTGCCCTTGAGAACTGAGATGGAGAGCTCCTGGATCATTCTCTGGGCGGTTTTTGTCCGTAAGCTGGTTGCTCCGGCACCGACCGGATCGAGAATGATGGGGATGCCATGCTTTTCTGCGGCTTTTGCTGCGATAAACATCCGGTCAATCTGCAGGGGATCGAGGGTGCCGATGTTCAGAACAAGAGCTCCTGCAAGTGCAACCATCTCCCCGACCTCTTCTTCTGCATGGGCCATGACCGGTGAAGCGCCTATGCAGAGGGTGATATTGGCACAGTCATTCACCGTGACATAGTTTGTCATATGGTGGACAAGGGGTGTTTTTTCCCTGATATCGGTAAGGATTGATCCAAAAAGTGTCATAAAAATCCAGTATTTCAGGATAAGTCAGCATTGTACGATAAATCAGTTTGTAATCCGACCGATGGGATCAGTATACATCGTTCATGGGATGTATCGTCTTCCTAGTTATGTCTGGTATCAAGCCATATGGAGAGGGTTTTATGAATAAACGAGTTTTTCAAGCATATCGAGATCCATGTATACCATATGTTCCTCATCACCGACAGATGAGAAAGACCTGGCAATGACCATGAACATCTCATTCCTCTCCTTTTCTTTCCAGTTGATAAGACCGGCTTTTTGCTTCAGGTCAAAAGCCACCTTTTTTCCATCAACATTATCCTGCCATTTTACCTCACAAAAAAGAACGGAGGAATCTGATTCAGAAATACCTACGATATCGATCTCTTCTCCTTTATGCCACCATCTTCTCATCGACGAAAATATACATGGAAAAGGAAGTTTTCCTGTACCATTCAGATAAAACAACAGATCAATAACCATTCGTTCAAATAACGAACCGGTGTACTGTGCAAGATATGGAGTAATACTCTCTGTCAAGACCTGTTCTGCAAACCCACTTTCAGCACGTTCCAGATTTGGAAAGATAAATCTGAACCAGAATGAGAATAAATTATCCCTGAAGAAATAACGACCTTTTCTGCTCCTTTCATCCTCAAATGCAGGAACTTCTTTCCATATAATGTCAAGATCGATGAGTGTTGCAAGATACCGGTTAACGGTTCCTTTCTGGATACCGGTATCATTGGTAATCAGATGCTGAGTATTATTTCCATGGGAGATGGAGAGCAGGATTGCAAAATAATATCTTGGCTCCACAAGTTCCATCCGGAGAAGAAATTCAACCTCTCTGAACAGATATGAGAGTGGATTGAGCAGATTTTTCTCGATTGAATCCTGAATGGTTTCATTGGCATTCACACTCAGTATATAGGCAGGAGTGCCCCCATACACCGCATAATACTCTACCGCTTTTCTGAAATCCTGAAATATTGGAAGTACTTCATGAAACCGGAATGACCTGAGTAAAAGTTGTCCTGTTCTTCTTCCAAATAATGGACTCCGATATGAAAGAACCTCATCTTCCATCATTCCAATTGATGAACCGGATAAAATCAGGAAAATACGGGTTTCTCGAAGTCTATTGTCCCAATGATACTGAAGTATCGAGAGGATTGATCTATCTTCTTTTACCAGATAGGGAAATTCATCTATTGCCAGAATGAACCGATTTGTCAAGCGGGATGCAAGATATTCAAAGACTGAATCCCAGGATGTGAAACCATTTTTCCCAATAAATGGATCATCAAAAAATTCGGAGAACGCCTCTGCGAATTGTTCTAACTGATATTTTCGTGAACCCTCACGAACCTGAATACGGAGTCCTGTATTCTGGCGGATAAATTCATTAATAAGTTCACTTTTTCCGACTCTTCTCCTCCCATAAATGATAAAAAACTCAGAACGTGGACCGATGAAACGATCGTTGAGCTCGGCCAGCTCTGTTTCCCTACCGAAAAAAGTGTACATTACATTATCATAATCGAGAGTACACTAATAACTTTCGTCACTAGTACGTTCATCACTGACAGGTATCTTATCTCCTCACCCCCTATTATTCAATGAAATGCACGAGCCGGCTGTGAAAAAAACACTTTACTGGTGTGAACACTGCAACGTTCCCCTGATCGGACGGACCTGCAGCTGCGGCAATGAAGCAAAAACCATCCCTCTGCTTCAGCCCTATGATCTCCGGCCTGCTCTCTCGGCAGATCGGGATCATATCATCCAATTATTAACATCCCAATATGGCGACATCCCTGTCCCGAAGGTAATTCTGTTAAATAAGACCGGGGGGTATGATCGTGCAGAGCTCATTATCATCAACGGGCAGCGGTTTGGCTGGTTCACGTTTGATCCGGTGACCAAAACCCTTTCACTCGATATTACCCCTGAAGCTCTGCCATTTCTGGTCCCCTATATCACAAAAGGAATCATTGACCTGACTGTTCACATCGATCTGAAAGCTGAAAAAGGGAGAATCGGGGGGAAACGATTCCCCCTGAAAGAACCGGTCCCTGATGGATCAGTCATTGTCACGGCGAATGGAAAATACGGGACAGCCATCGTGAAAGAGGGATATATCAAGGTAAAAGAACTTCTCCCCA
>CAYWHV010000055.1:0-10894 GCA_964458045.1 uncultured Methanospirillum sp. | reverse complement strand
TTGAACAACTGGAGGGAATAGTCATGGACACCCATGTGAACTTCCGGAACCTTCTTGGATACCTGAAAGAGTTCTATGGCAGGATGGGATTTGAATCGGTTCGGTTCAGACCGGGGTACTTCCCCTACACGGAGCCAAGTGTTGAACCTGAGGTATATATAGAGGGTCTTGGCTGGGTTGAGCTTGGAGGAGCCGGTATCTTCCGGGAAGAAGTCACCGCACCCTGGGGGATAACCTGTCCGGTTCTTGCCTGGGGTCTTGGTGTCTCACGGGTCGCCATGCTGAGAATGGGGCTTACTGATCTTCGTGAACTCTACCAGAGTGATATCGACTGGGTCAGAAGTATGCCGGTCGTTCATGGAGGTCGGTGCTGATGCCGGTAGTTTCACTTCCATATAAATATCTTGAACGCCTGTGTGGCACTGATCGGAAGACCATCATTGACCATCTTCCCATGATCGGCTCAGATATTGAACGTATCCTTGAGGACCAGGTGGATGTTGAGTTCTTCCCGTCCCGGGTTGATCTCTACTCAACCGAAGGGGTTGCCCGTGCCATGCGGGGATTCCTTGAACTTGAGACCGGAGAAGAAGTCTATCCGGTTAGTCCGTCATCGATTACGTTCTCCGTTGACGAGAACCTGAAAGAAGTCAGACCATACATTGGGTCAGCGGTTATCAGGGACATTCACCTTGACAATGAAGCGATCATCAGTCTGATGGGCGTGCAGGAAGCTCTGCACTGGGTCGTTGGTCGTGGCCGGGCAAAAGTAGCCATCGGTGTTCATGACCTTGACAAGGTAACCCCGCCATTCCGGTATTATGGTGCCCCGGTGTCCCGTTCCTTTATCCCCCTGGATTATGACCGGGAGATGACCCTGACTGAGATCATGGAGGAACATCCGAAAGGCCGTGACTACTCCCATATCGTGAAGGATAAGCCGGTCATGCCACTTATAGAGGATGCAAATGGCAATGTTCTTTCATTCCCTCCGATCATCAACGGAGAATTAACCCGGGTCACTGAAGCCTCGAAAAACCTCCTCCTTGATGTCACCGGGACTGATGAACGTGCCGTCATGACGGCTCTTAAGGTGCTTTGCACGACGCTCATCACCGCCGGGGGAAGATGTGAGAGTGTTACAGTGAACGGCGTCGTCATGCCCGACCTCTCTCCGGCACTTCGGGATATCAGTGTCACATCCTGCAACAAACTCCTGGGGACCTCATTCTCCGCAGATGAGATCGCGAACATCCTGAAGAAGATGCGATATGGAGCAGCAAAATCCGGTGATACCACGGTCTCGGTCCGGATACCCAGCTACCGGGCAGATATCATGCATGAGTGGGACGTGTATGAGGATGTTGCCATCGGTGCCGGCTTTAGTAACCTTGATGCAGAGCTTCCGGCAACCTTCGCAACCGGATGTGAACACCCCATCATCGCCCTTGCATCTGCAGTCCGGGATATCTGCTCCGGGCTAGGGTACCTTGAGGTTATGCCATTCACGTTGTCGAATGAGGATGTCATGTATACCCGGATGCAGCGGGAGCCTGATCCGAAGGCCCTCCGTGTCCTGCATCCGATATCTGAAGAACAGACGCTGGTCAGGACTGATCTTCTTCCTCTCCTCCTTGATCTGCTCCGGATGAACAAACGGCGTGAACTTCCCCAGCGGATATTCCATACCGGGGATGTCGTCTCTTCCATGCAGACATTCCAGAAACTTGCCCTTGCGTCAACCCATCCGGGAGCAGACTTCTCCGAGGCCTATGCAACGGCAGATGCTTTGATGAGAGAACTCGGGATCTCCTATACTCCCGCAGAAAGTACTGATCCGGCATTCATCCCCGGCCGTGCAGTTGATATCATGGTTGACGGGAAGAAGATTGGTGTATTTGGTGAGATCCACCCTGGCGTATTAAACCGGTTTGACATGGATCAGCCGGCTATCGGGATTGAGATAGATCTCCACCTCCTCTTTCCGGGACATCGGGAAACGAAATCTTAAACCCGTTTCCCGTCTCAGCATAGGACAATCACAGCCTATGCAGAAACGATATACTATTCTGGTGACCGGCCGTGTGCAACGGGTTGGTTTCAGAGGATTTGCCAGACTGATTGCGAACCGGCACGGGGTTTTCGGGTATGCCGAGAACCTCTCCGATGGCTCGGTCCGGATTGTTGCTGAAGGTGAGGAAGAAGAACTTGCTCTCTTTTGCGAGGATCTCAAAGCAGACGATGAACCCCTCATTCAGGTCGATTCACTGAGGGTCACGGAGTCTGCCTGTGAAGGGTCCTTCACTCACTTTGAACCCCATTTCGGCGATTTCCAAAAAGAGATGTTTCACCGGTCAGAGCTGGGGCTTGAATATCTGAAAGAGATGATCAAGCTGCAGAAGCGGAGTCTGAAGATGCAGGAAGAGATGGTCTCCGCTCTTCGTGACATGAAAAAGGAGTCAAGAAAGCGTCGTGAAGTCCTTGAACGGGTTATAGAAGCGATTCATACCCAGGGGGTCGGATAATGAAAGACAAAAAACCATCCTTTCCGGTAGCGCTGGCCAGCCTGACTTCTGGTACGGTTGTAGATATCAGGGCTCTTGAACAGATATCTGTCCGGGAGCCATGCGAGATAATTCTCTATTTTGAAAAAGACCTTGCATACAATTCAACCTATGAGCAGGATATGAACGAGTATGGCACGTTTGAGGAGCATGAACGCCCCTTTATTCCGCTCTCTCTTTTCCTTGAGATTCAACGGGAGATGAATCCCTTGTTCAATGATGCCATGAAATCAATCCCGCTTGAAGTGACCATTGTCCGGATTGAACAGGCCGGGGATAAACCACGGGTTATCGGACTCCTTCCATTCCTTGATGAGATGGATATGTCCTAAGTTACTGACCATTCTCTGGTTGATCAAAAAAACCTGATTTTTTATACATTTTCTCTTTTCCTGGTCTTGGATGTCGAATATCCATATCTCTTTAAATAATAAATTGCATGCTGCTATATATCTGGATCAAAATTATATTCCACATTTTATGATCCGATGCTAATATCTTGAATGAAGGTGAAGAATCTTTGTAGTATGGCAGTCAACATGGGGCGTACCGCCGGGTCAACACTTCGGGAACAGTTCCTGACACTGAAGGTCATGGCAGGCAACATCAGGTCACAGGAACAGTTCCTCATGATGGTCGACCGGGAACAGATTATTCCTGACATGGCCCGCCGTCTCTCAAAAGAAGCCATTTCAGGAGATCTGATCTCGAATAAGAGGGTTCTTCTGGATTTTTTATATAATATGCTGGCACGAACCGGTCCGAATGAACCTGAACTTGATATTGAATTTCATTATATTATCATCGGAAAGGGATTCTTCGAGGTTGACAAGAGCGTTCTCTGGATGGAGGAGTATGAGATAGCAATTCCATTTGAGATCGGAGAAAAACTTGGAAAGAACATCGTCGGTGAGGATGCTGTTGATGCTGTTAAAAAAATTTTAACCTTTTACAAGGCAGCTGAGGCCAGGTTTGACCGTGAACACTTTGGAAACCTGGACCGGTGTTCACTCCTCATCCTTGAGGAACATTACCCCCAGTCCTCATGGCATATCAGGATGAGACTGCCGGCAAAGATCCTCAATGATTACCCGGTCAGTATCTGACCACTTTTCTTCTCGCTCTGTCCCGGATATGAGATATGTTTAATCTCCCCCAGGTTTTTTAGCACATTATCTGTCCTTGCCACAATCTGATGAAGCCGGTAGGTCTCTTCGGATGAGGCAAGAAATCTGATCTCTTTTATGGTATCAATCACTTCTTCAAGGAGATTTCCTGATGAGTCTGAAAGACCAGGTCCGGTCCCGGTGCTGGTCTCACCTGGCAGGATTATGGCAACGATAAAATGAAGGACCCCTTTTTCAACAATAGGGAGCATGTCTACCCGGTACCGCCTGGCAGTTCCTTTGACCTGAACCGGTCCGGTAATGGAAAATCCCTTTCCCTCTTTAAATCTGTCCTTTCCGGATATCCAGATCTTTTTACACAGGTCTGGCAGGTCTTCAATACTGGACGCAGCCGAGTCATAGGATCCTGTTACTGTCCTGAAAAAATTCCTGAACGCTGAATTCGTAAATGCTATTGTTCCATTCGTGTTCAGAAGGATTATCGGATGAGGAATTGCCTGGACCGCAAGGATTCCAAGCCGTAAATCCGGGGGTCGCTGGGGGGCAGGTGCCGGAGTCGGAGCGGGAGTCGGAGTTCTCTCTTCCACCCTTCTTTCCGGAACCTGGGGTGGTTCTTCAGGTTCATTTCTGGCAGCGGTGGTGCGGTAGAGTTTATGCTTGTGCGCCACCATCTCGATATTACTGTAGAGTTCCCGCTCTTTGAATGGCTTTATCAGGTATCCGAACGGTCCTGACTCAACCGCCCGTTTTATGGTATCTTCGTCTGAGTGGGCGGTCAGGTATATACTCGGGATATTATATTGCTGGTAGATCAGTTTTGCCGTCTCAATACCGTCCATGTCACCCTGGATGCGGATGTCCATAAGGATCAGGTCCGGACGTTTTTCCCGTGCGATCTCGATAGCCTCCCTGCCGTCAAAGGCGCTGCCTACAACTTCATATCCCAGTTCTTTCAGGGTTTTCTCCAGCATGACTGAAGTTACCGCTTCATCTTCAACGATCAGGATGCGCCGCGGACTCATATTTTTATCCTGCCTTCCTCCGTCTTTGGAAATATTATCGTAAATGTAGTCCCTTTTTCACTTGTAATGTCAAGTTTGCCCCGTAACTGGTGGGTGAGCTGGGATGTCAGTTCCCTCCCAAGGGACTGGCTTTTCCTGACATCAAAATCCTTTGGACGCCCCCGTCCATCGTCCCCTACCTGCATCTGGTATGACGACGCATCCTGGGTAAATGAAATCCTGATCTCCCCTTCCCCATCTGGTTTGAATGCATATTTAACTGCATTCATGATAAGCTCATTCAGGATAAGCCCACATGGTATACACCGTTCGATGTCCAGGACGATATCGGGATCAACCGTGACACGAAGGCTCAGCCGTGCAGATATCCCTTCATATTCCTGTTTAAAGTGATCAACCAGTTTGCTTATATAATCTTCTACCCGTATCCTTCCTATATCTTTAGAATTATATAATAATTCGTGTATGGATGCCATACTGTAGACCTGGTTCCGGCACTCCTGGATGATCTCCTGTGCCAGAGGATCCTGGATTCTCATGGACTGGAGCTTTAAAATGCCCGAGATGATCTGCAGGTTGTTTTTTACCCGGTGATGTACTTCCTTGAGCAGGAGTTCCTTCTCGTGCAGTGAGGTGATGATCTGCTGTTCGGTCAGGACCCGGTTTGTCACATCATTATAGATAAGAAAGATTTCTAGGTCTGTTCGTTCATACCCGACTGGTGAACTGCTGAGAAAGATATCAAAATACCGCTTTCCGTACGGGTAGGTGATGGCACATTTCTGCAGGGTCCGTGATTTTTTATCTTCAAGCATCCCGGCGATCGCCTCCAGCAGTTCCGGATCAGCCTTTTTGAAAAGCCCCTGATAGGTGATCCCGATAAGTTCAGTCTTTTTCTTTTGCTCTATCGTTTCGGCAGCACTATTCAGATCAACGAGTATGGTATTCCTGATGGTGCCGTCACTTTTGAATATGAGACATCCTGCAGCCATCAGCATAAAGAGCGTCTTCAGGCGGGTATGGAACATCCGGACCTGGTCATCAAGGGCCTTTTGTCTGGTGATGTCCATGATAATGCCCTCAATTCCGTCAAGGTTTCCATCAGAATCAAAAATGCCGGTTCCCTGCTCAGATACCCAGCGGTACTTGTTATCCCTGGTCGTGATCCGGTACGTGAGTCTGAACCTGACATTTTTCTGGACCGCCCGGGTAATGACTTCAAGGATCCTGACCCGGTCCTGCGGACTGATAAATGAGCCCCATGAACGGACGGCATTGTGCATAATATCACGCGGGTAAAATCCGGTAAGGTTGAAAACCGCCTCGCTGACAAACTCCATGGTTCGCTCTTCATCAATATGTCCCTGGTACACCATGCCGGGAAGATTGCGGATCATGGCCTTCATCCGGTTCTCGCTGGTCCGGAGTGCCTCTTCTGCAAGCCGGTCTGAGATATATCCAGACACCTGGACAACAATATCGGTGATAAAACGCTGAAGGGAGAGGCCATACGTACTTTGCCGGGATGATGTGAAGATGTGCACGACGCCGATAGTCTTCCCATGGTGGGTCATACTGATGCATCCATCCGAACGGATTCCCTCGCTCTCAAACAGGATTGGGCTGATTGCCCGGATATCCTCTTCGTCCCGGAATATCGGAGTCTTCTGGTGTATGACCGAATGAAGCATCTGCTGTACCTGGGACTGGACCCGCTCACCGGTGTAGTGCTCAGAGGATCCGCTGATGATGGCAATGTTCAGATTTTTCTCGTCAAAGAGGTAGATTGCCACACCCTCCATGCCGGATACATCAAGGATGGCACGGGTGCAGATAAGAAGCGTCTCTTCAAGGCTTTTGGCATTTGCATTGGCAAGAGCGAGATCACGCTGAATCTTCAGGTTTCTCTCTGCCCTGAAGAGTTCAACCGCTTTTGTAACATCATGGGCCAATTCGGCGAAAACTACCTGGGGGAGATTTTCTTTCTGCACATAAAAGTTCGCTCCGCTGTTCATCGCTTCAATTGCGATATCTTCCTTTTCTTTGATGGTAAAGAGGATGAAGGGAATTGCGCTATCAATCTCCCGAATCTTTCGAAGGAGGGTGATGCCATCCATCACAGGCATGGAATAATCAGAGATGATCGCATCAACCTGCTGGTTCTGAATAATTTCCAGAGCTTCACTGCCTGATTCGGCGGTTACTGTTAAAAAACCATATTTCTGCTCGAGAATACGCCGTTCGAGATCAAGAAGGTCTGGTTCATCGTCGACCAGGAGAATGCGGATCATCAGGCTACTTCAGAGTGAGCTATGCAGTCAGTTAACCATATTGATCGGTGAGAGGAAGCCATCACCTGATCTCCCGGGCAATTGAACAGAACAGGGTAATCGGACCGGCGGTAAAAAAGGTCCGGGAGACCTCAACCGGGATGATAGTCCCGTCCCGGCGGACATGGGTAGAGGTCACCCGTGATATTCCTGGCTCCTGCTCTGCCTGCTCCCACATCTCCTCCCAGACCTCCGGGGTGATCTCCTGGTTGATATCAAAGACTGAAATTGCTGGAATATCTTCCTTTGAATATCCAAGCAGCCTGCAACTGGTCTCATTAGCCCGCCAGAGTCCTCCTGATCGTTCGAAGAGGAGTATTGAGTCGGAGGCATGGTTAAATGCAGCTTCGATGATGAGGAGTTCACGTTCTATCCGTTCTCTTCGTGCTATCTCTTTCATCAGGTCCTGGTTTGCCTGTCGCATCTCCTTGGTCCGCTGTTTCACCAGGGCCTCAAAACTGGCATGGAAGGTATTGAGTTGTTCTTCCAGGTGCTTTTCCCGTGAGATATCGTGTCCCACGGCAAGATACCCGGAGAGTTTTCCATCCTGCGTGAAAATGCCCCGGTAGGTCCATTCCTCAAAGGACATCATCCCGTCCGGTTGTATTGCCTTAAATGAGATGGTCTGTGAGGGGTTATTTGGTGTAATCTCCCGTTTCATTTTTGAGAGCCGCTCGAGATCCTCGTGGGAGATGACGGGTTCATAGGGAAACCCAAGAAGTTCTTCAGGCTTTCTATCCATCCTGGCACAGAAGGGGGGATTCACCCGTTTGAGTATGCCATCCGGCGTACATCTGAAGACAAACTCGTTCAGATCTTCAGATACAACCTTCAGTTCCTTCTCACAGATCTCAACCTCCTTCCTGGCTATGGCAAGATCGGTGACATCCTGAATCAGAAAGGCACACCCTGCCCGGCCGTCATCAAAAACCACCGGGATAATACGAATATGCAGATTTCTCTGATCTTTCTTGTCCGGTGTTGTAATATCAATATCTGCAAAAGCTCCAAGGACTGCCCGCTTACATAGCTCAGCCATCGTTTCATTATACAAGGGAGACAATTCCTTGTCGGTCAGTTCCATTCCGGTGATATCCCCTTCGATTCCATATGCTGCAAGGTCAGGGGAGAATTCCTTGACGGTGAGCCTGGTAGTGAAAAGGATGAAAGGGCCATCATAAAAACTGCGAAGCACTGCAGCAGGCACCCGGTTTGACGGGTGGTATACCTTTGAAGTTCCCATGATCCGGAGATCAACGTCCCCCTTCATCTGGAGCATATCAAGATATTTTGCTGCAGTTGTCCGGTGCAGATGTAATTGTTTTGAAATATCAGTTATTGACAGTCCTTGTGGAGATTCGTATAATAATTCTTTTATGGTCTGAATCTCCTCGTAATCTCCAATCATCTTTCTTCTCCTGTCTGCCCCGGTATCAGGGATGTGAATGTCGTACATAATCATCCGGTTTACTTCCAGATAAATCTGTTCCGGAGGATCTCTTTTCGTTTCTTTCTTGTGGCAATGAAATCTTCACGTAATTTTCGTAATGATTGGATTTATTGACCTTAATCGCTCGGATTATATGTACAACATATCTGTACTACGTATGCAAAAAATTAATTCATACGCGAACCTTCTATCTTTAGATGCTTAGCATAATCCTGATGAAATGTACCTGCCAAAGAGAGGTATGCCCTGGAATGAACGACGAACAATCAGGTCTCATATTGCGTGGAGTTGGATAATGTCCGAAGATTTTGAGGTCATATTAAATACGAAGTCATATCTTCCTGATCCGGAGTACAAAGCCCAGTCACATCTGGGCGATTACAAAAAGGCGTACCAGGAGTATCTGAACAATCCGGAAGGCTTCTGGGACCGGATGGCCAGGGAGATTGAATGGATAAAGCCCTGGGACAAGGTCCTGGAATGGGATTACCCCTATGCCCGGTGGTTCTCCGGGGGTACCCTGAATATCACCACCAGTTGTCTTGATCGGCACATCAAGGCAGGGAGAAGGAATAAACTGGCTCTTATCTGGCGTGGGGAGGATGGTGAAGAGCGGGTATACACCTACCGGCAGTTGCACCGTGATGTGATGCGGTTTGCAAATGCCCTAAAAAAACTTGGTGTACAGAAAGGTGACCGAATCTGTTTTTATATGCCGCTGGTCCCTGAGCACATCATCGCATTGTTAGCCTGTGCCCGGATTGGTGCCGTTCATTCCATTGTATATGCGGGATTTGGAGCCGAAGCACTCCATGCCAGGATTCGCGATGCAGAAGCAAAAGTGGTCATCACGGCAGATGTCGGAAAACGCCGGGGAAAGGTGATCTCGCTTCGGAGCATCGTCGATGATGCCATCAGGAACGCACCAAGTGTTGAGAAGGTCATCGTTTTATGCCGGGAGAAATGTTCGGTTGAGTTATACTCCGAGATGGAGGAGGATTTTTACAGCCTTCTTGAGGGTGTTGATACAGACTGCCCGGCAGAAGAGATGGATGCAGAAGATCCGCTCTTTATCCTCTATACCAGTGGAACAACCGGTATGCCAAAAGGCATTGTTCATACCTGTGGCGGGTATGCGACCGGGGTTCACTATACTTCCCGGTATATCTTTGACCTGAAGGAGAATGATGTCCTGTGGTGTACGGCAGATACCGGCTGGATCACCGGGCACAGTTATATCGTCTACGGGCCTCTCTCTGCAGGTGCAACGGTGGTCATCACCGAAACAACCCCGGACTGGCCCGACCCCGGCATCTGGTGGAGCATCATCGAAGAACTCGGCGTTACGATCTTTTACACAGCACCGACAGCTATCCGGATGTTCATGCGGGTCGGAGAGGAATGGCCGAACAAGTTCAATCTTGACTCGCTCAGGATCATCGGTTCAGTTGGTGAACCACTCAACCCGGAGGCATTTGAATGGTATTACCGGGTCATAGGAAAGAACCGGATACCGGTCCTTGATACCTGGTGGCAGACCGAGACCGGGATGCATATGATCACAACTCCCCTTGGTGAGCCGATGAAACCAGGGTTTGCCGGGCTTCCTGTTCCGGGTATTGAGGTAGATGTCGTGGACAAGGACGGGAACAGTATGCCACCCGGACAGGGCGGTCTTCTGGTCATTAAAAAACCCTGGCCGTCCATGATGAGGACCGTATACCGCAATGACGAACGATATCGCAAGTACTGGAACCAGGTTCGGAATTATTACACCGCAGGAGATCTGGCGGTAAAGGATCAGGACGGGTACATCATGATCCTGGGCAGGTCTGATGATATCATCATCGTGGCAGGTCATAACCTCGGGACCGCAGAGGTTGAATCGGCTCTGGTTGAGCATGAGGCAGTTGCAGAAGCGGCGGTCATCGGTGTTCCGGATGAGATCAAGGGCCAGGCGGTCAAGGCATTTGTTATCCTGGTCAAAGGGTATGAACCAAGCCAGAAGCTTGTGTCTGAACTGACCTATCATGTAAGGATGAGTATCGGGCCGATTGCTATGCCATCTTCGATAGAATTTGTTGATACTCTGCCCCGTACGAGGAGCGGGAAGATTATGCGCAGAATCCTCAAAGCAAAGGAGATGAACATGGATCTTGGTGATACCTCCACACTGGAGGAGTAAGCTAAAAAAAAGGGGTGAAACAATGACTGAAGCATCAACATTGACAGATACCGGTGATACTCGGATATGGGGGATGGAAGCAGAGAAAGGCAGATGGATCCTGGTTTTTCTCGGGATGGTTATCAATCTCTGTCTGGGAACGGTATACTCATGGTCTGTATTTGTCGGGCCGCTGACTGAATATTTCACCAAAACACTCGGGCAGGCGGTGACCGC
>CAYWHV010000054.1:0-10908 GCA_964458045.1 uncultured Methanospirillum sp. | reverse complement strand
ACAGAAGGTTTCATCGGTAAGCAGGATAATCATGCTGGATTGTGATCACTGGTTTTCGGAGATGGCCCCGGAGATGGATGACCGGATTTATCAGCGTCTTTCCGGGACATGTATTGAAAATCCGATTGATCAAGGGTTTTTACAAAACTGTCTGGTATTTGTTGAGGATTTACTCAAATTAGAAAGAGTTGGGAGTATTTCGCCACAGATTGCACGAAATCCTGGTGTGGTCAATCAACAGGCACAATCATTCTCCGGGTGACCGGGAATCAGGTACGATCTCATGAGCGGTTTTCACTCCTATGATATGAACGATTCATCTCTGATACTATAGAGAGAATCATTACGTAATGAAATAAGTAAGAGTACAGTATGAATCTTCATAATTTCATGTCTCTATTGGTACTTGTATGCACCGGCTTTCTTCTCATGCCTGGAATTTTGGCAGATAATCAGTCAGGGACCCATCTGATGCCCACCCAGGTCGATATTTCAGAAGTGAAACCTGGATTTGAAATTAGAATTGTTTCCCCGGAGATGCTGGAAAATGTAAAAAATAATCATGGCTCACAGAGTATTCCTCTGAAAGTTGAACGCGGACTCTATATTGGTGTTCTGACACCGGGTATCCTCTATCTTCGTGGAGATCTCAATGAGGAAGAATTTCCGATGCGGGAGGTAATACATGAGAGTTCTGAAGACAAGGTCGGGGACCATCTGATCGATATTGCCTTTGGCCGGGACAATGCGAAAACAGATCTCTTTTTTAAATCGCCTGATTATCTTATCTGGCTGGATGCGATGTACAAGCAGGAGGATCTGCAAGTCCTCAATGAGTATATTGACCTTCTCAATGACCTTTCACAGACCGTCCGGTTTGAGGATGAAAAGATTGCTCTCCCTTCATATCAGCCAAATTATGTTCCAAATCCCTATGTTCACTATAAAATCAGTTTTGTAGATAAGGATTATTTCAAAGAAAAACTGGATGATCGTGACAGTGCCCAGGAACAGATTTTAAAAGATCAGAAAGGGCAGTCGGTTGCTCTTGTCCGAAAAGATCATCTGTTTATTCTCAATGATCTTCAAAAGGATGAACGGGCACATTTCCTCATCAAAGGTTTGTTATTCAGCATGGGATTTCATGGTGAAAGTACTCTGACTGATAGTTTTTTCAATCCCGGTAACACCAGACAGACGAATCTTTCAGTATTGGATAAAGAGGCTGTCAGACTGATGTACGGAGGAAGACTCCAGTCCGGACTCGATGTTGATGGAATCAGAAAAGCTCTGGGTATAGAAGTAAAGGATTGACCCTTGCAGGAAATGGAGTCAAATGAGCGATGGTATAATCTCTATAGAATCAGGAGATATCTTTCATCTCTGTGGACGGTATACTATTTATGGACGATTGCGCTTTGAACCTCTATGAAAAATTACGAATGGAGATAATTTGATGAAGTGGCTTAAATTTATTGGTATATTACTTGTTCTTCTCTTTCTGATAACTGCCGGATGCACATCACAGGCGCCTGCGGGTAAAGAGGATGTTTCTGATAATGCTGCACCGGAGAAAAAGTCTGAAGAAACAGGAGAAGAATTCTCCAATTTAAAAAATCAGGATACCCGTCAGATGACAGCAGGACAGGACATAGATGAATCGTCTGCTTCCTCATCTGATGATGACCGGTATTTTTATAATATCAGAATTGTTGCCCCGTCAGATCTTGAAAATCTGATAAATGAGATTCATGCTGATGAATATCCTATCTACAATGAAAATGGCGATCTCATTGGTATCGTCTCACCACGAAAACTCTACATCCGGGGAGACCTTGTCGATCTTCAGAAAGATACGGGAAGATCTGGGAAGACTTTTGATAAAACTGATGTGGCTGAACACCTTGTTGATATTACCTTTGGAAATGACAATGCCAAGCTGAACCTCTTTAAATCGAATAAGGATTACCAGTTCTGGCTTGATGCATTCTACACCAGTGATGATACGAAATTCCTTCTGGAACTTGCAGCACACCTGAACACCCTGTCAGATACCACACAGTTTGAGGATGAAGAACTTGCTCTTGGGTTTTTGAAGACCAATTATGCCGATGTTCCCTATAATTTCTATAATATTAAGATCATTCCCCAGAAGATGCTTGATGAATTCAAGGATAACCGGAAGACCGATGAGCGTCTGATCAAGGATTCAGAGGGGAAATTAATAGGAATTGTCGGGAATGATCATCTGTACCTGCTGGATTCACTCTCTCCTGAAGAACGGCAATATTACATGCTCTATGGAACTCTCTACAGCATGGGGATGCATGGAACAACCTATTCAGAAAAGGATAGTTTCTTCTATCAGGTTGGGGGAGTCAGAAATACTGAATTATCAGATCTTGATAAGGAAGCAGTGAAATTGCTTTATGGTGGACGGCTCAAGACCGGAATCGACATGGAAGAGATGAAAAAGACCCTGGGTCTTAAGACGTAACGGTCCCCAATATTTTTTTCTGAAGGTAGTTTCAACAATGCTTTCAGGAAATACTTCTTTCGTTGATTTTCAATGTATATGGGGAAACATGTGTTTTAGAAAAGAATATAGAATGTCCTGATAATATCTTTTATAAATCGAGTGATTCATGCCTGATGTTATTGATGTTCACAACCTGACCAAGACCTTTGGATCATACACTGCGGTCAATCATATCTCATTTTCGGTGAAAAGGGGAGAAATATTTGGATTCCTTGGGCCGAACGGTGCAGGAAAAACTACTACCTGCCGTATGCTTACCGGGGTAATACGACCTGATGCAGGTGAAATCAGTATTCTTGGCAGAAGTATAGTCAAAACCCCGCTTCTGGCAAAAAAGAAGTTTGGAGTAGTTCCGGAGACCTCCAATGCATATCCTGATCTGAATGCCTGGCAGAATCTGATGTTCATGGGAGAACTGTATGGATTATCTCAAATTCATGCCCAGGAACGGTCTGCTCATCTTCTTCATACCTTCGGCTTACATGAGCAAGCGAAAAAGAAGGTTCAGTCCTTTTCAAAAGGTATGAAACAACGTCTGATACTTGCCATGGCTCTGATTCATGAGCCTGAACTCCTCTTTCTGGATGAACCGACCAGTGGTCTGGATGTCGCAAGTACGCAGATGATCCTCTCGATGCTCCGTGAAATGAATGATCAGGGGGTGACCATATTTCTCACCACCCATAATATGGAAGAAGCAAATGCACTCTGTCACCGAGTGGGAATTCTCCGGTCAGGGACACTTATTGCGGTAGATTCTCCTGAAAAACTGAAGATTACCATCGAGAAGGTACACCAGATTGAGATTAGTGTGGATGGAATTCTGTCTGAATCCCAGTTGCTCACCCTTCCCGGCATTACAGATGTTACCCGGATGGGAGATAAATGGAAGATAACGACAGAAAACAAGGATATGACAGTTCGTGACCTCGTTGACCTGTGTGGGACGCAGAAACTGGAGATACTCTTTCTGCATACTCTGGTTCCATCGCTTGATGATGCCTTTCTCCGGCTCACCGGGGGTGAATCATGAATTTTCGGGTTTTGATTGAACAAATTTGCTGTGCATGGGCCATTGCAAAAAAGGACATTCGGATTTATTATTACAAACCCCCGGTTCTCATCTCCGGCATTCTGATGCCAATATTCCTCTATATTGCTTTTCTCATGGGAAGCAAACCGGTTACGATATCGTTTCTTATTTCCGGTCTTCTTGGAATGACTCTGTTTTTTACCGCAACTGCAGTCTCTCCTGTGATTTTTCCCTGGGAAGGACAGACAAGAACCTTGGAACGCCTTATTGCCTCTCCTGTTGCCCCTGAATCGATTATTATTGGTGACATGATTGCGTCATCACTCTTTGGAATAGTAATCACCTCAATTGCACTTTGTATCGGGCTATGTATGGGTGCCTTTGTCCTTCACTGGGCTCTTCTGATGAGTGCGATAATCCTTGGTGCAGTCTGTTTTTCAGCAATTGGGATTCTGTTTTCAGTTCCTCCGACCGCAGTTTCTCAGAATATCATGCTGATATCCACCCTGGTGAAGTTCCCTCTGATTTTTGTATCTGGAATATTCATGCCGATAGAAGAGATGCCACTTGCAGGACAGATGGTCTCCTATCTTTCTCCACTTACCTACTTCACCGATATTGCCCGGCATTCGTACACAGGAACCGGTTCTTTCTCAATTATTTTTGATATTGGAATGCTGAGTACGTTTACGGTACTGCTGACCATAGTGATCATTGTCCTTCACAAAAAAACAATGCCACTCCGGATATAAATTTTTTAAAAAAAGAAATATCTTGCTGATTTTCAGGAACTCTTTATTCCCGAAGTGATATTCTGAATAATCGGATATATCGATGAAGACATGCTGGAAACCTTCTTTCCCACGAGTCCTGCAGTGAGAAGATTCTGATCTACGGGAATCTCACCGATGATCCGATCCGCCGGCAGATCTTTTCTCATCTGTGTACTGATTTCAGGTGTCACCTTATTGAGGACAAAATACATCGGAAGATTCATGGATGCTGTCATATCAATCGCCTTTTGAGCAAGGAGGACCGACTCATATGATGGATCAAGAACCATCAGAACCGCATCAGTCCCTTCTTCAACACCTCTCCCAAAGTGCTCCAATCCTGCTTCAGTATCGACGATTACCATCTCATTGGAACGAAGTTTCAGGTTTTTCAAAAACTGTTTTGCGATAAAACCCATGGGGCAGGCACAGCCCTCTCCTGCATGATGTATCTTCCCGACCGATACCAGTTTTACCTTACCATTTTCAGTTATACATGCCGGCGGGATGTCATTGATGTTCCATTCCTGCTCAAATAACTTCAGATTCATCAGACCATCCGGATTTTTCATGGCCGACATCATCTTTCCCATGAGTTCCTTTTTTCCTCCCATCTGGTCCATGAGGTCTGTCGGAGGGCTCACACCCAGAAATCTGTGCAGTCCGATGTTTGATTCATCAGTATCCACGACAACTACATCTTTGCCGGTCTTTTCATAGTGCTGTGCCAGGAGAGCGGTAAGGGTGCTCTTTCCACTCCCTCCTTTTCCACAAATCAGCATTTTCATTTCAATCACTTGTAAGGTAAAATTTTTTTGTAAATCACTTTACGTGTCATGTCTTATTTTGGAAACTGGTTGGTATCCCACCACAGACAGATCCGAATGGTATCGCTCGTTTCAATGAGCTGATCCCCATCATTTGTTACTTTATCAGAAAAGTACGACCAGATAAGGGAATCATGTTCCTCTGAACATCCAACCTGCTTTCTCATTTCAGAGATAATTACATCCCTGGATTGATACTTTTTCTGATATTTCATCTCATGGACGGTCATATGCGGATAAATTCCCTTCTGATACAGAACGTTATATAACACATCAGCCTTCGGTCCATGATGGTAGGCATCATCATGAATTTTCGGCCATAAATATTCCAGATGACGTTCCCAAGGAGTTTTTCCTGCAAACCAGAAGAGGTATATCTGACCCGCAGAAATCTCCTGCATTTTATCGATTGCCGTACTGATATCCGGCATACCTAGCGAGTAAGATGCAATAATAATGTCAAATGTCCCGTCAAGGTCGATTGACGGAACGACATCTTCCCATCGTTTCTGAACAACAGTCAGGTTGGAGATATGTTCAACTACTGCCTGCTCTTTCATTACCGCAACCATCCCAGGGGAAGGTTCCACAGCCGTTACAGATCCAGCCCGATGTGCAAAAGGAATTGCCAGAGTCCCCGGACCGGCACCTATGTCTAATATTCTGCTTGATTTAGTGATGGAGAGCCGTGATAATACCTGCTCAATACGTTCCGGGTTCTCCTTTGACATATTCAGAAATTCATATGCCCGTTCCTTCGAATCCCATAATGATGCACAGTCGCCGACCGATCTGAATCTGCTCCCTGCTTCATACTGTCTGGTCCATACCTCTGCCCAATTCATTGTTTACTCCACGTCAAAAAAATAATCAGGATGCTTCACACGGCTGAATACCTGGAACAATGCATCTGACTCCTCCAACCATCCCCATCATTACCGGAAGACCATAGACATCTTCGATGATATCGGGTGTCACGGCATCAAAATTCCCATGAAAATGGATATTACCATCCTTCAGGAAGATAAATCGGTCAGCATACCGGAAAGCCTGGTTTAAGTCATGCATCGTCATCACAGCAGCAATCCCGTGTTCCCTGACGATTCCAACAATGGTTGAGAGAATTTCAACCTGGTTTTTCAGATCAAGACTGCTGGTTGGTTCATCAAGGAGTAGGATTCTTGGTTCCTGGACCAGTGCACGTGCAATTGCAATCTTCTGGAGCTCTCCACCGCTCATTTCATCAATGTATGATAACCGGAGATGATTCATTGACAGACGGGAGAAGATTGCATCAACAATACAGAGATCACGGCCGGTAATGTCCCAGCCGATATGTGGTCTTCTGCCAAGCAATACTGCATCAAATGCGGTTAAGCGTCCGGTTTCCACACGCTGGGGAACATACCCGGCCCGCCGTGCTATCTCAAGTGTGTCAAGGGATGCAATCTCAGCACCATCAAGGTAGATCTGACCACTTTTCACATTCAGAATTCTGTTCAGGCATTTGAGAAGGGTGGTTTTGCCCACACCGTTCGGCCCGAGAATTGCAACAATCTCACCATGATTCACATCAAATGCAATTTTCTGCAGAACGTTGTGATTTCTGTATAAGAAACCCAGTTCATGAACGTTTAGTATCACCGTTTATACCCCCTTATGATTAAGTAAATGAACACCGGAGCACCCATAAATGCCGTAAGAACTGCTACTGGAAGCACATACGGGGCAACAATGAGTCGTGCAACAGTGTCTGATGCCAGGAGAAGAACTCCGCCCATAATACATGAGCCGGGGATCAGGTACCGCTGATCGTCGCCGATGATTCTTCTGACCATATGCGGACATACAAGGCCGACAAATCCGATTACTCCAAGGAATGCGACAAGAACTGCCGTTACCAGAGCTGAAATTGTCATCCCAAACAGGCGAACCTGTTCCACATGAACTCCGAGCCCTTTTGCCGTCTCATTTCCTGCATCGATGGCATTGTAATTCCACCGGTTACACAGAAAATAGATGGTGGCAAGGACGACAATTACTGTCATAAGACCAAGTTCGGACCAGCCTGCCCTGCTGACATCACCAAATGTCCAGAATACAACTGCAGCAAGCTGGGTATCTGAAGCGAAATACTGAAGAAACATTGTCCCTGCAGTAAAGAGAGAAGATAATGCGACGCCGGTGAGGACCATAACTTCAGGTGAGGTCCCTCTTATCCGGGAGATGAGGAGAATGATTACCGTTGCAATCATGCAGAAGACAAATGCTGAAATGGTAGTGATATATGGATTATTGATGGTGATGGGATTGGCGATGCTTGACTGAACCGTTCCGGCCCCAAGTGCAATCACCGACACTGCAGCCCCAAAGGCTCCTGCATTAGAAATTCCGAGCGTGAACGGAGATCCCAGGGGATTGCGGAGGATGGACTGCATTGCTACGCCGGCAACTGAAAGACCCACACCGGCAACAACGGCTGTTATTGCCTGGGGAAGACGGATATTCCAGATAATTGCATCCCATTTGTTATTGACATTCTGTCCTAACAGGGTCATGAGTACATCATATGGCGGGATGGAAACCGCTCCGACTGATATTGACAGAATAAAGAGAATAATTAACAGAACAATACCAAAAATAATCCAGAGCAATTTCACCCGGACGTATGAGAGATAATCGGAGGGGATAGTACCGTCAGCTACGTGCATGGAATCCTCCTCCGAAAAAAATGAGAATTATTCGATGAGGTCATGCCACATCAGATGGAGATCTGAGTTAATCCCATGTTTTTATACTGGGAATTAATCTTGTCCAGCGGGGATTCCCCAAGGAATTTTGTCATAATCTCATCTGCCTTCGCTTTTGGATCAATATCTGCGAACCGGTCCGGATAGACGGTCTTTCCAATAAAGTACGCATCTGCAAGGACATTCTCATAGTTCGTGTTATAGAAGTTGTATGGAAGAACTCCGTAGACTTTTCCGTCTTTTATTGCTGTTAATCCCTGGAGTGCAGGATCATCCTTCAGTTCTCCGATACCGCCTTCACTCTCCATCTGGAGGGTTCCGACATCCATGAACAGGAATTCAGGATCCCAATCAACAATGGCCTCTTTTGCAACATCTGCATGCTGCGTTCCCATCTTTCCTGCGGCATTCTTCACATTTGTCCAGAGGAATGGCGGATATGCAGGCTCCGTTGAAATAATGCCATGTGCTCCGGCATAACTGACACCACCGACATATGCAGTCTTCAGTTCTGATTCAGGGATGTCTGCGGTGCGGCTTTTCAGGTCAGCAATGGTCTCCTCAATGTATGATACCAGTTCATCCGCACGGTCTTTCTTTCCAATAACTTCTCCCATCAGACGAAGGCTGCCAAACATCTCTGCCTGTTCTTTTGCATCACGAAGTGAGCCATATGGGATCATAACAACAGGTATACCTGTCTTTTCACTCAGTTTGTTTCCTTCGTCAGCATTTGTTGTTGCAGTCGTTCCTGATCCGGTCAGGCCGGTTTTCAGGACGAGTTGTGGTCCGATACCGATGATCTTCTCAGGATCGTCCTTTCCTCTGAACTCACCAAAGAGTGGATAATCTTTAAACTGTGGATTTAATAGTGCGTATCCCCGAGCATCCATCACCTGCGGTTCTTTTTCGATACTGTCTACACCAACAATGAGATCCTGTCCTCCCAGGTAGGTCAGGTACCGGAGACATCCGGATCCGGAGCAGAGTACTTCTTTCACGTCTGTCGGAACGCTCACCGATCTTCCATATCCATCGGTAATGGTCTTTTCAGCGGCAGCATTATCTGCCAGACATGCCGGTACTGCAAGAAGCGATACCAGCAGCATGAATGCACAAAGCATTGATTTCAGTTTTGTCATGGTAACACCTGATTTGTAATTTCATGAAAATGGTACAAAGTGGTCCTTATAACATTTCCAACACTTTATACGGGTTATTCCCCGCGGTCTTCAGTTTGGTCAGCAGTGGTTCATCCACTTCGAACTCTTTCAGGGTGGTAATGACCGACTCTGGTTTGTCAATATACTCCATCATGCCGATATCCTGGACCAGCTTTGGAGCCCATGAAGGCCCTGCCCAGTTTGCAACACCAGTTTCCTCACTGATGGTATCAAAGTCAAATCCAAGAGCAAGTCCTTTCCCTTTCTTCGCCCCGTCATTCCATTTGATAATAATTCCTGCCGGACGGGTCCCGTACTTTGCCTTCAGGGCTTCTTCATCTTCCTTGGAAAGAGCCATTACAAACATGCTGTTCTTCCCCGGAGTACTGTCCCAGATCATCTGGTATGCATCTTCCTTGCACCAGTTCGGGCAACCGATATCAATGTAAGTCTCTGCAGAACCATTGGTAATTGGCATGACTTTTTCGACATACTTTATGAGCATATATCCACTGGTAACTCCCGGGCAGAGATGGTCATGGAATACAGCAGCATTCATGAAATCATACCCTGCTCCCGCAGCCCATACATTGGACAGACCCACCAGGGAGAATTCATTTCCTCCGAATTTTTTCTTGTTAAAGGTGGTATTTCCCTCATCCGGATTCGCAAGAAGGGAATCCAGGTTTACCTGCATCAGTGAGACCTGGGAAAATGCTTTATCTGCAGGTAGAGGTGCCCGCTGTTCTGCACTCATGGCATACAAGGCAGGGTCGGGTTCCATGTATGCAGCCATGCCACTCTCCTTGTTGTAAAAGTAGAACCAGAGTGGTTTCCAGTTTGGCCGGTTTACCTGGAAGAGGTTATTATCTCCATTGGAAAGACCCGATTTTTCTGACAGGCCGCTCAGTGCACGTTCGGTGGTCTTCCCCTTGATAATTGCGTGGCCTGCATTTGTCAGGGCAAGGAGGTTCCCATCTCCCGCTTCAAAATTGAGCAGGTCCATCCCCACTTCAGCAGCCCGTGATCCCAGATCAAATGCCAGATCATCATCTGCACAGGCATAGGTCGGGATCAACAGGCAGCATATCATCACAAGGAGTGATATTGTTCGTTTCATTCTGTTCCTCATTCATCCGGTATGATTGTAATACATCAAATCAATCTGATATTCATTACAAGATTTAGTACCTATTACATACTTGTAATATTTTACTAATTAATCCTGAACTCATATCACAATTAGTTATACGAATATTATAAAATTTATAACTTTTGAAATAAATTTTCTTTTAGGTATGACTATATTCTCGTTAAAATGGCCTTTCATCAGGAATATGTGTGTTTTATTGTTTTTTCAGGAAGGGAGAGAAAAGGAACTCATAATCTCAACTATTTCGATGGGTATAATAGCACCTTTTGAGAAACACTTTTCATATGTGTATCGCACAGTCCGCTGGAGAACCTATCCGGGGAAATTATGGGTCATATGAACAGGCAGTTGAGTTTCACGGGCACTCATGCGGAGGGCTTGCGAGCGGATACCGGGTCGCTGTTGCTGCGATGAAAGCACTCGGAGTAGAGCGTCCAAAAGATGAAGAGCTGGTCGCAATCGCAGAGACCAATGCCTGTGGTGTTGATGCTATTCAGTTCATAACCGGATGTACGGCTGGCAAAGGAAATCTCATCATCCATGATTATGGAAAACACGCGTTTACTTTCTATTGCAGGAAGAGCAACAAAGCCGTTCGTGTTGTCACCTGTCTTGACGGGTTCATGCCTGAAGAGATGCAGGCACTCCGGCCAAAAGTGTTCTCCGGCCA
>CAYWHV010000053.1:0-10986 GCA_964458045.1 uncultured Methanospirillum sp. | reverse complement strand
AAAGCGCAGATCTCATCCATTATTGCCAGAAGATGCATACAGCTGCAGATCTTCTCGTATCCACACGACCAACAGCAGTGTCACTTCCAAATGCAGTGAACCTGGTCATGAAACCTCTCAAAAATGAATCAGATCTTCTGACCGCCAGGCACAATCTTGAAGAACGGGCTCTTGCATTTGTGAAGCGTTCTGAAGAGGCAGTGTCACGGATTGGGACCATCGGAGCCAGGCATATCAGGGATGGAGATGTAGTCCTGACCCATTGCAACTCTGAAGCTGCGCTTGCCTGTATCCTGAAGGCTCACCAGCAGGGCATGAATATCGAAGTCTATGCAACAGAGGTCAGGCCCCGGAACCAGGGACATATCACCGCAAAAACATTATCAGACGCGGGGATTAAGACGAATTTCATCGTTGATTCTGCAGCCAGATTTTTTATGAAAGAGGTGGACCTCTGCATTACCGGGGCAGATGCAATCACCGTCAATGGTTCGGTCATCAACAAGATAGGAACCTCACAAATTGCTCTCGCTGCGCATGAAGCACGGGTAAGTTTCCTGGTTGCAGCCGAGACATACAAGTTCGCCCCCTGTACGATTCTTGGTGAACGAATCCTGATTGAAGAGCGGTCACCGGATGAGATTCTCTCCGCTGAAATGAGAAAAGGGCTTTCAAACGTTACCGTGAGAAACCCGACCTTTGATATTACCCCTGCCGATTACGTAGACCTCATCATTACCGAGGCCGGAGTTTATCCCCCGGAGATGGCATATACTGTCATTAAAGAACAACTTCACTGGGATAGCGAAGACATGAGCTCGGAGCTCCCCTATTGCGAGGAAGAATAACATGACAGACGTTGTTGCAACTTATTATTTCAGACCACGAGAAGGAGTCAGTCCTGAATGGGCTGCACAGGCGATTGCAGAAGAGCAGACTACCGGAACCTGGACAGACATATCCACCAGACAAAACTATGTTCATTACCTGGATGGTGGAGTCGGAGATATTCATCCGCAGGGTTCCGGATATACCTGCACAATTCGCTACCCGGCAGAGATCTTTGAACCAGGAAATATTCCTCAGTATCTCTCGGTTCTTGCAGGGAACCTCTTTGGTCTTTCACGGATAGCGGCAGTACGACTGGTGGATGTGGAGTTTTCCCGTGACATTGTCCCCTTCAAAGGGCCGAAATTCGGGATCGAAGGGATCAGGAAACTTGCCGGCACCGTGGACAGACCCCATGTGGGAACCATTATCAAACCAAAAGTGGGCCTGAACCCGAAAGATACCGCTACAGTCGCATACGAAGCAGCTGCAGGGGGTGTGGATCTCATCAAGGATGATGAAACCCTGACAAATCAGACATTCTGCCCTCTTGATGAACGGCTTCCTCTCATCATGGAACAACTTGACCGGGTAAAGAGTGAAACCGGCCGAAATGTCCTCTATGCGGTAAACATCTCATCTGCAGGTGACAAAATCGTCCAGCGGGCACGTGAAGCGGCGAGGATGGGTGCTAACATGCTCATGATTGATGTCATCGTGTGTGGTTTTGATGCTGTCAGGGCAGTCGCGGAAGAACCGGCCATCAATCTCCCCATCCATGTTCACCGGACCATGCATGCGGCAATTACGAGAAATCCGGAGCATGGGATTGCAATGCGGCCATTATGCCGCCTTGTGCGGATGCTTGGGGGAGACCAGCTGCACACCGGTACCGTATCAGGAAAGATGGAACATGATGTCACAGAGTTGCGCGGTGATAACCTGTCCCTGACCGAACCGTTCTTTGATCTCAAACCGACATTTCCGGTTGCTTCAGGCGGGCTCCATCCGGGAGGGGTCCATAAAGAGGTCAGCATGCTCGGGCGGGACATCATTCTCCAGGCAGGCGGCGGGATTCATGGTCACCCGGATGGGACACGGGCAGGAGCTGCAGCGATGCGACAGGCAGTAGATGCCGCCGTTGCCGGGATTTCTCCAGCGACGTATGCAGAGGATCATCCCGAGCTGAAACGGGCACTGGATAAATGGGGAATTGCATAACTGATATACATGGAAATACCCTTTGTCAAACTCCACGGAAACGGGAATGACTTTATCCTGATCGACGAGTTCGCGGGTGAAAAAATCCCGGATGACATGAAAGCACATTTTGCTGCAGTATACTGTGACCGGAAGTTTGGGATTGGTGGGGATGGTGTTCTGTTTCTCCTGAAATCTGACGACGGTATCAGGATGCGCCTCCTGCAGCCTGATGAGAGCGAGGCAGAGATGTGCGGGAACGGTATCCGGTGCCTGGCCAAATATGCCTTTGATGCCGGATATGTCAAAAGTCCCTGTACCATTCAGACCCTTGCCGGACCGGTCATGGTCAAAATGGAGTATGATGAAGACGGGGACTTTATGGCAGAAGTGGAGATGACACCGCCCATATATGATAGTCCGGGCATACCGGCCAAGGGGAAAGGTGACTTTCATGAGATAATCAACGGATACGAAGTGTTTGCCGTCAATACCGGAGTCCCTCATGCAGTCGTCTTTGTCAAGGATCTTGACACGGTTGACATCATGAAAATGGCTCCCCCAATCAGGCACAGCCAGCACTTCCCTTCCGGAGCAAACGTGAATTTTGTTGAGATCACCGGGGAAAATTCGATTCAGATCCGGACATTTGAACGCGGAGTTGAAGGGGAGACCCTGTCCTGTGGGACCGGGGCCACCGCCTCAGCTGCTATCGCTCACCGGTTATCAAAAACCGGCCCGGTTGTTGAAGTGGAGACTATCGGCGGGCCTCTGACTATCACCATAACCGATGGAACCTTCATGAAAGGTCCGGCAGACACTGTTTTTTCCGGGATGCTTCATCTTGAGGGATAATTTATCCCCTGTTTTTCCCATAATACCCTGCAATTTTGCCTGCGGAAAGTGCCAGTAGTAAAAATCCGCATACAGAGCCTACCATGAGCAGGACCGTGGTGAGAGATGATGAACCAAATGAGCTCTCTCCCCCCCGAATGAGGAGGAGGACGCCCTCAGGTATTGCTTTCGCAAAGGAACTGTGAAGGAGAGCAGGATCATACACCGCAGTTCTGCTTATCCATCCGGAGAGGTGCAGACTTGTGCCCAGCATAATTCCACCGGTCATGATAAGGGCGGTTGTTCCACTTATGATATCCATTATCCCGCCTTCGGAGGTAATCAGTTCCTGAAACAGGTACCCTGCCTGATGACCAAGGAAAAGGAGAAGGAAAAATTCTGCAGGCAGAAAGAGAGAGGATGCCGCCGGCCAGACTGACACCCAGAATGTCTCTATGGCAATCAGGGCCAGTATACATGAGAGTAAAAACCTCCGACGGTTGCCCCTCATACCATATATGCCGGTGATGAAGAGAAATGTCAGGAATATGAGTATTACCGGCCGTGCTGACGGTTCAGAGGGCAGTACCGGGACAATGATCACCATCGGAACAAGTGCCAGAAATAGTATTGGCAGATCATTCCAGGCTTTTCTGCTACCTTTCTTCGCATTTATCTGAGTATCCGGATTTTGCCGGATGAAATCCATAACAGTATTTTTCTTCTCCGGTGATGAACCACACGGAAGAAATGATGAATATATTTAATGCAGTCTGCGGGTAATCATGTGATACCGGAACAAGGAAGATCTATGGTCGATACTATCAGTGACAAAGAGGCAGAACGCTGGAAGTCTGAAGGTATCCGTTATGCCACAAATCAGAAATTTGAGGATGCAATTCGGCATTTTGAGAAGGCCTCCTCACTTAATCCGGTTGATGAGGATACATATTTCCAGAAAGGCCTTGCATTTATGAACCTCATCAGGTACCAGGAAGCAGTTGAGGCTTTTGAGGAAGCACTCAAACTCAATGACAAGGATTCCCGGTACTGGCTCTATATGGGAATAAACTACTTTTTCATGGGCAGGTATAGTAAGGCAATACCCTGCTTTAACATGGTCCTTGAGATAGATCCGGCCAATCTTCATGCATTAAGCAACAAAGGATCCGCTCTTGCGGAGATTGACAGACACCAGGAATCTGTCGAGTGTTTTGACCGGATACTCGAACTCATTCCGGGGGATGTCAATGCACTGTTCAATAAAGGCATCAGCCTTATGAAACTGAAAAACTTCAAATCCGCAATCGGCTGCTTTAAAGAGATATTAAAACAGGATGCACAGGACTCCGATGCATGGTTTGAACTTGGAAACTGTCTTTCAAAGACTGATAACTGCAAAGAGGCGATCAAGTGTTTTGACCGGGTTATCAGGATTGAACCAAACCATGCGGAAGTATATGACGCAAAGGTGGAATGCCTCCGGAGCCTTGGCCTGAATAATGAGGCAGATGATCTCATTGCGAAACGTGAGATGGACGACTGGTAAGGTCCATCGATCACCCAATAATCTAAATCTTTATTTCTCTCGTTCTCCTATGCAATAGGTTGGATGAGTTGTACAATAATCGTAGGTGGTAACTTTGGTGATGAAGGGAAAGGAAAGATTGTTTCTCATGTTGCTCACCAGGATTGCCCGACAATAATCACACGGGGAGGTGTTGGTCCGAACGCCGGACATACTGTTATGGTCGGTGAGAAAAAATTCGGCGTCCGCATGTGTCCTTCCGGATTTGTGTATCCTGATGCCAGGTTAATGATTGGAACCGGCGTTCTGGTAGATCCGCGGGTTTTGAAACAGGAGATCGAGGTTCTCGGAGTTGAAGGCAGGATTTTCCTTGACAAGCGGTGTGCAATCATAGAAGAAACACACATTGAGGAGGATAAAACCAACACGCACCTTTCAAAGAAGGTTGGATCAACCGGAACCGGATGTGGCCCGGCAAACAGGGATCGTGCCATGCGGGTGGCCAGACTTGCGCGTGATATTCCGGAATTATCATCCTATCTTACTGATGTGCCGCTTGAGGTGAACACCGCTCTTGACAATGGTGAGAACGTCGTAATCGAAGGCACCCAGGGTTTTGGAATTTCCCTGTATTATGGTTGCTATCCATTTGTTACCAGCAAAGACACCTGTGCTGCCCAGATGGCTGCAGATAATGGTGTGGGTCCAACACGGGTGGATGACGTCATCGTTGTGTATAAAGCCTTCCCGACACGGGTTGGTGAAGGACCGTTCTCGACTGAGATGTCCAGTGAAAAGGCACATGAAATAGGAATTCAGGAGTTTGGGACCGTCACAGGCAGGGAACGGCGTATCGGGACATGGGACGGAGAGATGGCACGATATGCTGCAATGGTAAACGGATGTACTCAGGCAGCGATAACCGGAATTGACCACGTGGATCCCTCCTGTTTTGGTGCAACCCAGTACTCACAGCTCACCAAGGCAGCAAAGGATTTCCTGAAACAGGCCGAAGACGATATCGGTGCTCCGGTAACGCTCATCTCAACCGGACCTGAACTTTCCCAGATTATTGATATAAGGGCTGAATACGAATGAAACGCGAATTATATGATATACTCTGCTGCCCGGTCTGCAAGGGTGACCTTGAACTGAACGTGACAGAAGAGAACGACATTGAGATCATCACCGGATCACTTATCTGCCACGCCTGTTCGGTTACGTACCCCATAGAAGACGGCATTCCAAATCTTCTTCCCCAGAACGTATAATCCTGATGATAATTCAAATTCCGGTCCTTTTTTTTGCACTTCTGATTGACCGGGTGTGCGGTGATCCAAAAACATCACTGCATCCGGTTGCTCTGATAGGCCGGTTTATCGGCTGGTGGGGAAGACCGGACCGGTACCCGAAATCCCTGCACCGGCTGGCAGGAGTTATCGGATGGACCGGGACTGTTATTCTTTTCACCCTGCCTTTTGCCCTCTTCCAGATAGCATCGCCATGGTATGCATACCTGATAGCCGGGCCATTTCTTTTAAAGATCTGTTTTGCATGGAGAGCGCTGGAAGAGCATGCAGAGGCGGTCGCACGTGCAGTATCAGAAGAGGAACGATCACGGCATGCTTCTCTTCTGGTCTCGCGTGATACATCAGTACTGACCGAGGAGCAGACCCTTTCCGCCGCCTATGAGTCAGTAGCGGAAAACCTCAATGACAGCATCATCGCCCCCTTGTTCTGGTTTCTTGTTCTTGGTCTTCCAGGGGCTGCCCTGTACCGTGCGGCAAACACCATGGACGCCATGCTTGGGTATACTGATGAACGGAAAAACCTGGGATGGTGTGCTGCCCGGATGGATGATATCTTCTCCTTCATTCCGGCACGGATATGCGGCCTTCTGCTGATCATCGTTTACACCCTGAAAGGAAGACTCAAACCTGCATTCAGAACCTTCATTCGTGACCGGAAAAAACGACCCGGGTTTAATGGGGGCATCCCCATGTCCCTGATCGCCGGTGGCGAGGGGATACAGTTTGAAAAACCCGGAGTATACCGGATAGGAGAGAAGATTACGACACTTCGAGAAGCCGGTCCCTCGATTATCCGGACGGTTCGTCTTTCAACCCTTCTTTTTTGTTTGTTTGCCAGTATCGCACTAGTATTATTGGACGGTGCGCCCAACATATACGGGATATGATACTTGAAGACCTCCGGTTCGGCACCGAACTTATTAAACGGGGATTTGCGTCCATGCAAAAAGGGGGCGTAATAATGGATGTGGTATCTGCCGACCAGGCCGGTATCGCAGAAGATGCGGGAGCAGTTGCGGTTATGGCCCTTGAACGTGTTCCTGCAGATATCAGAGCAGCGGGCGGCGTTGCCCGGATGGCAGACCCAAAAAAGATAATTGAAATCATGGAGACGGTCTCCATCCCGGTCATGGCAAAAGCGCGGATTGGTCATTTTGTTGAAGCACAGGTGCTTGAGGCACTGGGTGTTGACATGATCGATGAGTCAGAGGTTCTTACCCCTGCTGACGAAGAATACCATATCGATAAGACAAAATTCACCGTTCCTTTTGTATGTGGTGCACGCAACCTTGGTGAAGCACTGCGCAGGATAAACGAAGGAGCAGCAATGATCCGTACCAAGGGAGAAGCAGGTACGGGAAATGTTGTTGAAGCGGTGCGTCATAACCGGACCATCCTGTCAGAGATCAGAAAACTCAAAGGAATGGAAGAGATTGAACTCGTAAAACGGGCACGGGAACTTGAAGCACCGGCAGATCTTCTGATTGAAACCGCAAAGCGTCAGCGCATTCCGGTCGTGAACTTCTCAGCCGGAGGTATCGCAACTCCTGCAGATGCAGCACTCATGATGCAACTGGGCAGTGACGGAGTATTTGTGGGCTCAGGAATTTTCAAATCCGATCAGCCGGAGCTCATGGCAAAAGCGATCGTTGAGGCAGTAAACCACTACAATGAACCCGCAGTGATTGCAGAGGTTTCAAAAGGCCTTGGCAACGCAATGCCTGGGCTTGATATCCACGCCCTCCCACCTGAAGAGGTGCTCTCAACCCGTGGCTGGTAACGCTGCGGTTGGTGTCCTGGCACTCCAGGGAGATGTTTCAGAGCATATATCGGCATTTGAGTCGGCAATACAGAACCTGGGACTGACCATCCCGGTTATTCCCATTCGAAAAGCGGAGCAGATTCCGGATCTGATAGCGCTTGCAATACCGGGTGGTGAATCCACTACGATCATGCGGCTCATTGATCAGAACGGAATGCGAAATATCATTCAAAATTTTGAGGGGGGCATTTTTGCAACCTGTGCCGGAATGGTTGTTGCTGCACGGGACCTCATCGATGAAACAAGGTTTACCCCTCTTGACCTGCTGGATATAACCGTCAACAGAAATGCGTTTGGAAGACAGCGGGAATCATTTGAGGCTGATCTTTCCATGTCCGGATTTGATACACCCTTTCATGCCATTTTTATCCGGGCACCGATCATCACCAGAGCAGGACCGGATGTAACCATCCTTGCAGAGATACCACAGGGAATAGTTGCGGCAAAAAAAGGAAAAAAACTCATCCTCTCTTTTCACCCGGAGATCAGTCATGACCTCCGGATGCATGAGTATTTCCTGACCGACGTGCTCGGCCTATATTAATTATTTCGCTTTTCCCTGGTTTTTCACCGCTTCCATGGCGGCTTTTACTTTTTCTTCATCGCCAAGGTAATAATGCCTGATGGGTTTGAGGTTGTCATCCAGTTCATACACCAGTGGTATCCCGGTCGGGATATTCAGATCAGGGATGTCAGTATCAGAGATATTGTCAAGATGCTTGACCAGCGCCCGCAGACTGTTCCCATGAGCGGTGATCATAACCCGCTTTCCTGACCTGATGACCGGAGCAATCTCATCATTCCAGTAGGGGATGAACCGGGCCACTGTATCCTTCAGACATTCGGTCATCGGGAGGGAACTCTTTGCAATCTCCTGGTACCGGCGGTGATAGGATGGATTGTCCTGGTTATCCGGCGTATAGGCAGGTGGAGGGATATCATAACTTCTTCGCCAGATATGGACCTGCTGTTCTCCATACTTCTCCACTGTCTCTATCTTATTCAGGCCGGTCAAAGCCCCATAGTGTCGCTCATTGAGGCGCCAGGTCCTGATGACCGGAATCCACATAAGGTCCATCTCTTCCTGGATAAGCCAGAGTGTCCGGATGGCACGTTTCAGAACTGACGTATATGCGAGGTCAAACTCATAACCCTGCTCCCGAAGGGCTTTACCCGCTGCCCTGGCCTCCTCAATACCCTGGGGGGAGAGGTCAATATCACGCCAGCCGGTAAACCGGTTCTCCCGGTTCCAGAGGCTTTCTCCATGACGAATCAGAACCAGTGTAAACATAATGAATCATCTTAATGTTAGTGATACAATCGGTTAATCCATCTGGAAAGGTTTTATGGGAACGCTCTCCAATCATCAGTTATGACCATTCGTACCGGATGGGTGCTGATGATAGTATTCCTTGCCGTTATGCTCCCGGCCCATGCTGCAGTGAATATTACATCAGAGGGACTGATCGTGAGTGAAACCGGATATGCGGGCGGTTCACTGACGGTAATTGAAGTGGTAAAAAATGCAGGAGATGATGATAGCGGGCCGGTGACCATCTCCTATTATCTCGTAAATGAAAGTGAGGGGAGTGCAACACGGGTACCGATTGGATCAGCAGATCTTGACTCAATAACATCCGGCGGGGATTATTCAAGTGTAAAGACCTTCCTTTTGCCCCTTGACCTTGCCGATGGCGCATATAACTTTGTCAGGGAGGTCATGGGAAAAGAGACCGCACAGGTTCAGCAGAAAACGATACGTATCGCAGATCCACTCCCTGATAGCAGTGATGCAGACCTCCAGGGATCCGGACTCATCGTCCCATCCCGTGCAGGACCGGGTGACCAGATACGGGTTATTGCCGCAGTGGAAAACAGGGGAGGATCTGACGCAGGTAAATTCTATGTTGACATGTACCTGACAAACCGGTCGGTTCAGGCAGCTGAGCCATTGCTTCTTGGAACCTGGGAAGTGGGATCAGTGCCGGCAACAGGACAGGCAAGCACGACCAGGACCTTTACCATTCCCAGGGATATACTTGCAGGAAGTTATGGGATACTCATGGATGTGGACCCGGGTAATCTTATACCGGAGCGTGATGAAGGGAACAATGACTGGTACCGCGATGGGCTGATCCGTATCATCGCCGGAGGGCCGCAGACCATTGCTCCTCCTGTTCTCATGAATACCACCACCTCTATTGTCGTGATAAGTCAGGACCAGATTCCTTCAAACCAGTCCTGATCACATCCCCTTTTTCTCATTTCTTATGTGCACCAACGCATACTTTATACTGAACCAGGTGATACACTATATTGGTAAATTGAAACACCAGTGGGTACCTTCCGTCAGCAATTTATTTTTCGTTCCTTTTTTCTTCGTGTTTAGATAGGGGGCCGGCTCTTTCCGGTCCCCGGTATTGATATTCACTGACAGTTTACCGGAGGTTCGATAAACATGTTCTCAGTATTTGGTATAACAGACCCTGCTATCTGGATGGGGTATGCATTAGCGATAGGCCTGGCCATTGCATGTGTAATCTACGGAGCGTTGAACTGGAACAAAGGAGGACGCGATCATGGCAGTTGATCCTGCGGTAACCATCATCCTTGTTCTGGTGTATGTAGGTATAACCCTGGTGCTTGGATACCTGGGGTACAAAAAAACCATTCATGCGGAGGATTATCTGCTTGCCGGACGGGATAGTCATCCGGTGATCATCGCTCTCTCTTATGGTGCCACGTTCATCTCAACATCAGCCATCGTGGGTTTTGGTGGTGTTGCAGCAAACCTTGGTATGGGACTTATCTGGCTCACGGTCTTTAATATAGGAGTCGGCATTCTTCTGGCATTCGTACTCTTTGGAAAGAAGACCCGGGAAAAAGGAGCAGAGACCGGAGCGGTTACGTTCCCTGACCTCATGGGTAAGATCTTCAATACACCAAAACTCCAGTTCATCAGCGGAATCATCATCCTGCTTGGGATGCCGCTGTATACCGCTGCAGTTCTGATTGGAGGGGCACGGTTTCTGGAAACAACATTAAACATCTCCTACACCACCGCCATGATTGGATTTGCAGTCATTGTTGCTCTCTATGTCATCTATGGCGGGCTTATCGCAGTCATGTACACCGATGCATTCCAGGGGGCAATCATGCTCATTGGTATGACAATCCTCCTGGTGCTGACCTACATCTCTGTCGGCGGAGTGACTGCAGGCCATAAGGCACTCGCTGCCATGTCTGACCTGGTTCCTGAGGCTCTCGCCGGGCAGGGGATGACCGGGTGGGCATCAATGCCTGAACTGGGATCACCCATATGGTTCACCCTGATAACCACCCTGGTCCTTGGTGTTGGTATCGGTGTTCTGGCCCAGCCACAGCTCGTCGTCAGGTTCATGACCGCACGAGAGAACCGGTCATTAAACCGGGCAGTACTGGTCGGTGGCCCTTTTATCCTTATG
>CAYWHV010000052.1:0-11032 GCA_964458045.1 uncultured Methanospirillum sp. | reverse complement strand
GGAGTAAAAGCATGGGCCGGGCCGCCAATACCTCCGACTGCATGGACATGGGAGAGGATCTCTTCTCCGGACATGGGCACACGTGGCCTGCCATTTTTATCCATGTCCTTGCTGTTTGGTCCGAGCCTTTTTGCAAGGTCAGCTGCTGCATCAAAATCAGGGAGGAGAATCACATGATGGACCCTGCCTGCCCCTTCTACCTCAGTCGTGGGAACAACGATAATATCATCATCAACCGGGGTTTTCTGCCACATCTCCCTCCACTCCGGATGGAGAATATCACCGGTTCCAATAACAGAGATACCTTTGACCCTGCAGCCTTTGATAATCTCTTCAGGCACCATCCGGGGTGATGATGCCATGGAAAAACAGGAATGAATATGAAGATCTGCTGCTGCCTGCATATTCAGCCGATGTATGAAAGCTCTTCCTCGGACTTTTTCTCCTGCTCAAGAAGTCGTTGGAGGGCTACTTCCATCTCACCTGCCCGTTCGGTCAGCTTTGCATCATCTATCTCAATGCCCAGAAGTTTCGTCAGAACGGACAGAACGGTCGTAGCACTCCGGGGATCGACAAGGTATCCGGATGTCTCACCCATCAGACAGATTCCTTCCATGCCAAGGGAAATAGAAAGACCGAGCATGAGTCCTGCTGCACCGATGATGCCGCCACCCGGCTCACCCTCGCTGAAAATCCCGCCTGCATCCTCTACCTGCTGACGAAGATCCTCGCGGTTGACAGCCGCAATAACTCGGGTAACATCATTGAATTGGCCGATTCCATACCCGCCAATCGTGAATATCCGCTTGACACCAAGCTCACGGCAGATGTCAACATAGACCTGGGATAACAGATAATGCCCTTCTCCTGAAGTACTCTGGAAATCACCGACCAGAAAGAGAAACGTTCCCTTTTCTCCAGAGTACCGGAATATCTCATTATTACAGAGACGGACAGTTCCCCCTTCCTCTATGATGACCTGGGGAGGAAAATAAATGGAGGTGATTTCTGCAATCCGGACAGCCCCAAGTTCATGGATCATGTGCTCGGCGACAAGTTTACCCACATGTCCGATACCAGGGAGACCTTCAATCATTATCGGAGCAGTCCTGTCTTCAGGAGCTATTGACTCCTCATATCGTATGGTAATATCTTCCATCATTGCAGTAATCCTTGAGTATTCGATAAATGTCAGGTATCAGATGAGGGACCGGACTGATTCTTTTGTCTGACAAAAAAATCAGCGGACCATCCTCCGGTATTTTCCATAGGGATCTTCTGGAGAATACCGGGCAGGATGAGGGGTTATTGTGGGTTTCCCACAACGGGAACAAATTTCAGAAAGAGTGTAAAGATTATCCGAGGGGCAGTATCTGATACGCCCTTTCATACATGCTTCCCGGATTTTGCTTTCCGGCTGAATTTTCCTTCTCCACCGGCTCGTTTTAAGACACCGATGGCTGCACTTGAGGCTTTCTCAAGGGCCTTCTCAGCATCCTTATAATTCGTTGCAAGAACCTTGATGCGGTAATTGGGAGCACCTAGATAGGTTATCTCTATCTCTGCTCCGTCTACCTTTGGTTCAGCACTTCGAAGGGCACGTCTGATGATATTTACCCCATCTGACTTGGTAGACCGCAGGAACAGGTCTCCTGAGATGGTAACCGATGGAAGTTTGACGTTTTCGGTTGCAATGGTATACAGGGCATCAGCAAGCGCGGAGTCTATTTTGAGTTTTCTCAGGGCATCAGGGCCTTCTGTGACAAAGTCTTCAAAGGCTGCGTACAGCTCACCATATTCACGATAGAGTGCACTTGCAATATCATGGGTACTGTCAGCCTGACCAGCCGCTTCAGCCGCAAATCCGATCCATTTCTTTGCCTTGGATTCATTCTTCCAGACACGGATCTTCTCACGGCGCTGGTGCTCATTAACGTCCTTTAAAGAGAGATCGATGTGACCTTTCTGGGGGTCGACATTCAGTACCTTGCATACAACCTTCTGTCCCTCCCTGATGTGGTCCCTGATGTACTTAATCCATCCACGGGCCACTTCGGCTATAGGGATCAGTCCCTCACGGTTGTTATACTCGTCAAGCGTGACAAATGCCACGAAATCTTTTACATTCTGAACTGAACAGACGACAAGTTCCCCCTGCTCAGGCCACTCTCTCTCCTGCATCAGGCACTCACTCAAATGCAGTTATGATCTCTGCTTTGATTTGTGCTTTTCCACCGGTCGGGGTGGCAAGGTTTGAGCCACAGACAATACAGTCAACCGAAGTGCATGCCCGGTCGAAGATAATCTGCTCATTCTCACAGTCCGGGCATTTTACCTTGACAAATTTGCTCCGGTTTTCGCGTGTTAATTGTACCATAATAATTACTCCGTAAGTTCGAACTTTCCAACCCTGAATCCTGCTCTCAGGTGTGCTTTTTTGCATGCAGTGCAGCGGTACCGGATATTTACCTTCTTGGTCGGCTTGTCGCCTCCGGGGACTTTGGAGAATTTACCCATGTTCCCAACCTGTCCTCTCCGTGCTTTCTGGCGATCAATCCAGTGGAGTCCGGTGGTTTTACCTTTTTTTACCTTCTCTACTTCATGCTCTTCGTGTTTGTGACAGAAGGGACAATATGTGCGGAATTTTGCTGGCATCTTCATGATTTTGGCCACTCCTCGTGTATAGAATACCTACATCATTAGCCCGGATGGATATTTAAGACTATGTCGCGTTCAACCAGGACTTGTGCATTTCTCGAGGGGAGCGTGAGAATATCTCCTGCTTCCATCTCATATGTCCGTCCGTCAATACCCATAAAAGGTTCCATGCTGGAAAGCGCTAACACGATATCATTTGCAAAAGGAGCGTCAGAAGAGGTTTTTATCACAGGTTCATGATATTCGGACTCCTCTGCGCGGTCAATATCCTCAAGAGAGGCCGGTTCAGAGACCTGAACGCACGAACTCTCCTCGGCATGCAGCACGCGGACCTGCTGGGCTGGAGTTGTCTTCCATTCAATCAGCTGGGATTTGCTCTGCCGGATAGCGTCAACTACCCGGTTAAACATCTCAAGTTCGGGCGGGATGAGGGAACGGAGTTCTTCACGCTCTATATACGATCCCTCAGCCTGACTGAGCGCAAGCCCCACGATTTTGTCGGTTCGTAATTTGTACAGTTCCTCAACCGTGGCCCTGACACTGGATACTTTCTCGATAAGCAGACGTGCCTCATCTGAAAACGGATCCTCATGGCTGTAGACCTCCTGCTGAAGTGATCTTATGTGTTCTGAGGTTTTCGCAAACAGATCAGGAGATATTGTCGTCAGTTCACCGGTATCACGCTCTTCAAGAAGGATGGTCCGGAGTTCATCAAGATGCATGATCTGATACCCCCCCGATCTCTGCCATCCCCCTGCAACAGAGAAATACTCCGACGGCTTCCGGGACTTTTAACCGGCCTTTCGGGATATCATAGGATGATCCAAGGAGCGAAAAAGAATATTCCCGCTCTGATTCAATGATGACTTCACGCTCACCAAAGGCAACCGCATCAATGAGCGGATCAAAATCATGGAGTTCCTTGATCTCCATCGGTACCACCTTAAATCCGGACTTTGCATGAAGGGAACCAGGAAGACGGATAAGCCGCCTGGTATCAGTGGTGACGGGTTCATCAGCCTGCACGGCAGACTCTTTTATATGGGGCAGAAGATTACTCTCCCGCTCGGATGCCAGGGCACCTAATACGGTCTTTACCGTCTGGTCACGAAGAAGGATTGACGAGGGATCGGAATTGAGCAGAGTGATGAGTTCTGGAATCATCCCGGCAAACCGCTCTGCCATGACCTGCCCGACACCCCGGAGAGAGGATAATTCTGCTTTCACCTCTTTCTCCGGTTTTGTGCTGAGCTCCTGAAGATATGTAGTCAGAAGAACCCTGAACCGGTCATGCCACCCATGCCTGCCAGGGGCCCAGTCATGGAGAAGAATAGACGGACTGATACCGGTGCCGCAGATGTAGTCAACCAGCTCCCGCCGCTCAGCCGGTTCAAAATCACGGAACGCCAGCTCCTGGACATGGATATGATACCCCCGTCCTCCTGAAAAGACCAGCTTTATCGTCCGCATGTCAACTCCCAGCTCGGTATCAAGGACATCAAGCAACTTTTCGGCCTCTCCCTTGATCCGCTCAAGCATCGCTTCATAGGATCCCCGCATGATGTGGTCCGCATCAAGATCAAAGATGAGATCAGCCCCCAGCCATTCCTTGTCACCCATGGTCGGAGCCTGTGGAGTCCGGTAATATGCAGTTGAGTAGTACGCATGGGCCGGGACCAGACTTTTCACATACTCCTGCATCTCCTCCCCGGATGAAAACCCGATATGGCGCCTCATCCTGATATCATCAGGATACCGGTCATCAAAGAAGATAAAACCGAACTCACGCTCCTTTACTGAAGAAGGAGGGGATATTCTGGCTTTGTCATAGTAATCGGTAAACCGTTGTTTTATAAATATCCGGGTAGCAGGTCTCATGCCTTACAGGTCCTTAATCATATAGGGGCCTTTCCTGAAATACCCAAGTTTCTGATAGTACGGTCTGACCCCTATCCCTGCCATGATCGCAACCTGATTGTACCCGGCATCCGCAGCCAGCATCTCTGCTTCTGAGAGAAGACGTGCCCCATACCGCCGGTGTTGCTGATCCTCGCCTGATCCTTCCTGACCGATGGGAACCACCATCCCATAGACATGAAGTTCGCGGACAAACGCAGCATTCTCTGTTTCAGGCCGCCAGGGATCTTTGGGAAACCGCAGACGTGCAAACCCGACCAGCGAGTCATCGGATTCAAATGAGATGAACCGCTCCATGCCCCCGCAGCACTCATAGGGCAGAATATTCAGGACCGGCTCAGCCTGTGATCGTCTCCTGCCAATCTCCCTGCACCTGATACAGGAGCACCTGCCCCCTCTCTTGTGCAGACGGTCTTTGGCCAGTTCCCGAAAGTTAGAATGGGGAGACCCTGCCACTATTTTATCTGCAGGAATATCCCGCTGGATACGCTGAAGCCTGCAATACGGGGCGATCTCCTCCTTTGCATCGGCTACAAGATCGATGAGGGCTTCTTCTTCATAGGGTGCATATGCTCCCGCCTCATAGAGTTCTTCTATCTTTGATCCCGGTGTAACCAGGCATGGGTATATTTTCAGAAAATCCGGTCTGAATCGTGGATCCGCAAACAGGTCATGAAACATCTGACGGTCAGATGCAAAGGTGCTGCCTGGCAGATTGGGCATCATATGAAATCCGACTTTCAGACCTGCATCACGAAGGAGGGTATTTGCTTCCACGGCATCTGCCACGGTGCATCCCCGCAGGTTCACGGTCAGGATCTCATCATCAAGATGCTGGACACCAATCTCAACCTTTGTCACGCCCAGATCAAGCATCCGGTCAATATGTTCCTTTCGGCACCAGTCTGGCCGTGTTTCAAAGGTTATCGCCACACACCGGACTTTGGCGGTTTCATTCCTGGCAAATATCTCCTCCCGGCTCGTGTCAGGTAAGGGACTATTTGGGTATTCATTCATCGCCCTGATGCATTCAGTCACAAACCATTCCTGGTAGGATGGTTCGCGGGCGGTCATGGTACCCCCCATGACGATGAGTTCGGCCTTGTCCACATGATGCCCAAGCTCCTCAAACTGGGATAAGCGGGCACTTACCTGGTCATACGGGATAAAATTGTGGGCAAAGGCACGTTTAGCTGCAGGTTCACCACCAGTATAACTCTGGGGAGACTGAAAGAGCGAGTCCGGACCTCCGGGACAGGGAAGACAGATACCATGCGGACAGGGTGCCGGAGACGTCATGACCGCAACCGGGGCCACACCAGACAGAGTTCGTGAGGGTTTTACCAGAAGAATCGGGCGAAGCAGCGGAAACTCCTCAGGGGTGGCACAGGAAAGAATATCTGAATTCCGGGGAACAACAGGAAGGCGATACTTTTTACATACAGCCTTGACTATCTTTCGAAGTTCTCGCTCGCCGGGAGGAGTGGAGAGAATGAGAGAGATTATCTCCCGGCAGGCGGGGGTGATGTCCATGAAATTAGTTCTCAACAGCTATCTCAGTAGGTGTGGACATTTCATGGGAAAAACTTAGCATCGCCGGCTTACGCCCGATGTGATCGACAATCTCCTGACCAAGAACAAGGATCGCCTCTTTATGAGACGTTTTGTTTTTATGTATATGCACCGGTGAGATATGCAACGTGTTATACCGCTCGGTTGGGATTTCCTCGCTGGTGATGGTTTCGTAGTACTTCCTGACATGAATAAATAGCATATGTAAATGTAGCAGCTCCTCTTTCTGCACTCTATCACCTAGAACAGTCACTTGGTATCTTCACCGGGGATAACATATAGGTTATGGGAATATTTTATTAAAGGGAAGATGCAGAGGGGCGCATGAACCTCTAGCTCCAAGAACTGAACCTATTTTTCTGCGCACCATACAGGCGATATGCACCATATTTTTCATCAGGGCGTATATCGGGGCAAACCTTCCGGAAGGGGAACTATCCGCACCAAAACCGGAGAAGGCCCTGTCCTGCACGGAACAGTTTCTCCTTCCAAAACCTCGGTAATGATGTATTTTTGTCCCTCCGCGACCCCAGGCGGATGACATGCCGCAAAAGACTCACAGGCTTCATCACATTCCAAAAACTTCACCACAATCGTAGTATTTTTTCTGGCTAATTCAGGAGATACACGCATTTCCACAGGTGCCTCAACAACATCCACGGTCACCGCCCCCCCATGGTGAACCGGACACCGGTGGGAGGCTGCACGGATTGCTACCACTTCATACCGGCGACCTGATTCCAGGTTATGACAGACCCGTGCAATAGTGCATGACTCACACTGATCTGCCCGGCCCATGTAGACAAACTGGGTTCCTGGTTGTGCATATACTGACCCGACAATGGTCACCCGTGTTTTTTTCTGCTCCATATCCTACTCCTCATATAACATCTGCACAAGATGTTCTGCTGATTCCTCTGTCAGTCCCATATCAAGGATAGTGAACCGCTCAGGTCTTATATCCCGTGCTTTCATGAGTGCCTCTACTATCACTTCATCAGGAATGTTCAATTCCCGGGGAGTGGTTGGGGCACCTATCCTGGCAAGGGATGATCTTATTTCCCGCCAGTCCCCGCCATGGAGATACATAGTCATAATCGAACCGATTCCACATGCCTCGCCATGCAGTGCTGCTCCTGGCATCAGTCGCTCCAGTGCGTGACCAAATTTGTGTTCTCCGCCTGATGCCGGACGTGATGAACCGGCTATTGCCATTGAGACCCCTGACGAGACCAGGGCCTTTACAACGATCCATGCCGCCTCTTCCTGACCTGGTTTTATGAGATTCGCATCCTTGACCAGGATCTCGGCTGTCATCTTTGAAAGGGCAATGGCATACTCGCTGATCTGATCTCCCCTGAGCCGGTGGGCAAGCTCCCAGTCAAGAATGGCAGTATAATTGGAGATGACATCTGCACATCCGGATGCCATGAGCCGGTGGGGCGCCTGTGAAATAATCCCCGTATCAGCTACCACTGCTATCGGGGGATGGGCACCAACTGAAACACTACCCGTCTCAGTGGGAAGCGTTGCCCGCCCGGAGATTATCCCGTCATGCGATGCTGCGGTCGGGACGCTGATGAACGGCTTGCCCTGCTTGTATGAGACGATCTTGGCACAATCAATAACTCTCCCCCCGCCAACACCAATAAGGAAATCCGCTGAAGATGAGGCCTGACTACATGCCTCCAGTGTTTCGGCATCCAGTTTTCCAGCGACAAACCGTCTGACATCATACTGATCTTTCAAAATATCCGCGACTGCATTTCCCGCAACTTCACGGGTAGTCCCGCCGGATATGAGGAGGACTGATCGGCCGGGTTTTATATCCGCGATGATGTCAGGAAGTTGCAATATCGCCTGATGACCTATCAGAACGTCCCGTGGAAGCTGGGTCCATCTCGATTTATTGAAGCCATCCGGCTGCAATACCTGTACCGGGTCTGTGCTCATGGAGTTCTCAACACATGATTAGGGAATTCATCTACAAATATTACATAGATCCCATCCGTTATGGTCAGCCATATACCCTGGTTGATACCCTTACCTACGCACTCATCCTGCTGGTATGTATCTGGCTGATTTACCGATGGCTTGAATCAAACCATATCTCTATTGATCGGGAGTTTGTATATTCCCTGATACCGTGGGTTGTGTTTGGCGGATGTCTGCGGGTTGTTGAGGATACCGGGTTTATCACATCTGATCTGCATGTGTTTTTTACAACACCGCTGATCTTCTTCCTGATATTTGCTCTGGCCATGCCAGTTCTCTTTATTGCAAATATCTGTGAGAAGAAAGGGGTGGTTCAGTCCTGGAAAAGGCTGTTTCTGTGGACCGGGATAGCACTTACTCTGGTAACACTTGTCTTTCTTACCTGGTTTGGTCTCACAAGCGCCCATATTGATCTGCTGGTCGCTCTGGCAATCCTTACCATGGCAACTGCTACAACCGGTCTTTTATATGCCATCATCCGGTATGGATTCGGTTGGCAGTATATGCAGGACCGACTCTATCAGATGCTTATTTTCGGGCATATGCTGGATGCCAGCGCAACCTCATTTGGTATTGACCTGCATTCCATACCCTACAGTGAACAGCATGTGGTAGGATCTGCTCTGATTGACCTGACCGGTACCGCATTTGTCATGTTCCCGCTTAAACTGCTTGTGCTTATTCCAGGCATTTATATTCTCGAACTCTACCGGCGTGAAGGCGCCTCAGGTATCTGGTACCTGATTCTCCTTGCCATGATCATGGTCGGTCTTGCCCCGGGCATCAGGGATATGGTGCGAATGGTGCTTTATGTCTGAAACGTTAAAAATTACTCACTACCTGGCTATTTCAGGAATTATTCTTATTGCCGGATTTGCAGCAGGATTTGCATTGTCAGCTGTAGAACCGACATTTGGCGAGTCTCTGGTCACCCTGTTTCAGGAGATGGTTGCAGGTCAGATAATGGGTGATGATCCCCCCATACTGGCCCTGCAGTTATTCCTGAATAACCTTGAAGCATGTGTCGTCATTTTTATTGGCGGTGCATTCTTCGGGTTTGTATCCGTAGCAATTCTGCTGCTGAACGGTGTGATAATCGGTGCAGTTCTGGAAGTAGTCAGAAAAGAGGCTGGGTATATTGCAGTTATTGCAGCAATTGTTCCCCATGGGATCTTTGAACTACCTGCAGTCATTGCATCAGGAGCACTTGGCCTGATGATGGGACGGGCCGTGAAAAATGAGTTGTCCGGAGTTTCTGACGCATCGTTTGAGGCATGGCGTCTGGGTGGATATTTTGTGAAATATATCATCCCGTTCGTTGCTATCGCAGCCGTAATCGAGGCATTTATCACACCAGCCGTCTTACAGCTGGTGACATAGGAGCTCATGAATGGAGGAACAGGAAGGAACGCTCCCTCAAAAGGCGGATTTCTCAGGCTGGTACAATGATATCCTCTGGCGTGCGGAGATTATGGATGTCCGCTACCCGGTAAAAGGACTGTATGTATGGTTCCCGTTCGGATTTGGTATCCGGAAACGGGTATATGGGATTCTCCGGGAATTACTTGACCGGGATCATGAGGAGACATTGTTTCCGCTTCTGATACCTGAACCGGAATTCATGAAAGAGGCTGAACATATCAAGGGTTTCGAGAACGAAGTTTACTGGGTCACCCACGGAGGGGTTACTCCGCTTGATATCAAACTCGCCCTTCGCCCGACCAGTGAGACGGCTATTTACCCGATGTATGCCCTCTGGGTCAGATCCCATGCTGATCTTCCGATAAAGATCTACCAGATTGTCAATACATTCCGGTATGAGACCAAACATACACGCCCACTCATCCGGCTCCGTGAGATCACCTCATTTAAGGAAGCTCATACCGTCCATGCAACCTGGGATGATGCTGAACGTCAGGTTGAGGATGCCATTGCACGGTACCAGGAATTCTACGACCGGCTGAATATTCCGGTCCTGATATCAAAACGCCCAGACTGGGATAAGTTCCCTGGTGCAGACTATACCATCGCTGTTGACACCATCATGCCGGATGGCAGAACCCTGCAGATCGGAACGGTCCATCACCTCGGTGATCACTTCTCAAAAACATTCAGTATCCAGTACGAGGATACGAATGGTCAGCAGCAGTACTGTCACCAGACCTGTTATGGAATTTCAGAACGGTCAATTGCTGCCCTCATCAGTATGCATGGTGATGATGGTGGCCTTATGCTCCCACCCGAAGTTGCCCCGGTGCAGATAGTCATCGTCCCGATTATCATGAAAAAGCGGGAAGAAGAGGTCATGCAGGCTGCAAAATTACTTGAGAAGGAATTGCAGAGTGCAGGATACCGGGTGAAGATTGATACCCGTGACCTCAGACCTGGTGCAAAATATTACTACTGGGAGATGAGAGGAGTCCCCCTCAGGCTTGAGGTCGGTCCACGTGACCTTGATAATGGTGTAGTTATGGGAGTGCTCCGGACAGGTGGAAAAGAGTCACTTCCACGGGCAGATATCATCGCTGAAGTTGGCAGGAAGATGGCTGAGTTCACCGCAGCCCTGCAAAATCGGGCAGAAAACCATATCAAAGACCACCTGTTCATGGTGAAAGAGGAATCTCTTGTGAATGAGATGGTTGCAAAGGGTGTTGTCGCCGTTCACTGGTGTGGGAACCGCGAATGTGCTGACCGGCTTGAGGAGATATCTGATGCTAGTGTTCTGGGAACAGAAGTCAGGACTGATCTCATCGACCAGTCTCCTGGGAACTGTATCATATGCGGGAAGCCTGAATCTGTGGTCACCCTTATCGGTAGATCCTATTAATCTTTTGTCGATACCCGTATAGACTCGTGATACCAAAATTCCTGTACTATGACATCCCACGTC
>CAYWHV010000051.1:0-11187 GCA_964458045.1 uncultured Methanospirillum sp. | reverse complement strand
GTAAAGCCCGGTGAATCAGATGGGGGAGATCATAAAAAAGCACATCAGATTTGATAAAATAGTCAAGTGCCTTACTTTTTAGCACATCCACCGCCAGTTGTTCACTCCCATGACTCGTCATAACCACCACCGGTGGGGAACTGTCAGATGAATCCTGAGAAACTAGAGAGAGACCATTCCCGTCAGGTAATAACCAGTCGGCTAAAATGAGATCAAAATGGGACTCGGTCAGGAGCTCCCGGGCCTTCTTTAATGTGTTGGCATATTGAAGTACAAATTCAGGGTATGCTTCAAAAGCAAGCCTGATAAGCTCAGCATGAGCCTCCTCATCTTCCACTATGAGAAGAGATGTCTGTAAAAGTTTCTCACCCTGGATTCTCGCTGTATTCTGATTCATGTTCAACTATTGAAACGGGTTCATATTCCAACCAATCCAGTAATATCCCAAATCCTCCATCATCCTCGTAAAATCTAAAAATTCAATCGGTTTTGTGATATAACTATTGGCATGATACTGGTATGCAGTCTGAACATCTTTTTCTGCATTCGAACTTGTCATGATGACTACCGGTATCTTTTTAAGAGTATCATCTTCCTTTATCGCTTTTAGGATAGTCAGCCCGTCCACTCGTGGAAGACGTAAATCCAGGAGAATGAGGTCAGGAACTGAGAGAATATCGGCGGCATGAATTCCTCGATGGAACAGAAAATCCATCGCTTCCATTCCATCCTTGATGTGGATAACTTCATTTATCACCCGATGTTCCTGCAGGCTTCTCATCATCAGCTCAGCATGGTCATCATTATCTTCAATCAGGAGGATGAGAAAAGGCCGACCGTCCAATGTCCTCATTTCATACTCTCTATGTTTTTAATTGCCATAAGTCTGTTGTCTATCCATATCAACTATCGGAAGGGTGAAGAAGAATGTTGTTCCAGAATTCAGACCATCTGATTTAACCCAGATGATACCTCCATGCTCTTCGATGATCCGTTTGACCAAAGTGAGGCCAACGCCGGTTCCCGGTGTATCCGGGTTTAATTTATCAAAGAGTTCAAAGACCCGCTCATGAAACTCTGGATCAACGCCGATACCATTGTCCTTTACATAAAATGCTGTGATCTCGTTGGTTTGAACAGCGCCGATCTCAACCTTTGGCTCGCTGGTATTTGAGGTAAATTTCGCAGCATTTTCGATGAGATTTGTCAGAACCTGTAAAAGCCGGGTTTTATCCCCATGCACCACCGGCATATCTGGTGATATCTGTAAAACAGCCCCTGATTTTTCCAGTATGCCTAATGACATCTCAGCTGCTTCCTTAGCCAGGTCAGTGAATCGTATGTCAACCGAAGGGTTTTTCATCCGTCCTATTCTGGAGAGTTCCAAAAGATCTTCAAGCAGGTGCTGCATCTTATCTGCGGCATTTCGGATCCGTGAGATGTCACCATGGAACCGCTCGATGTTCCCAGAAATTGCATCTCTCTCAAGATATCCCAAAAACCCCTTTATCGTAATAATCGGACTTTTCAGATCATGGGAGACGGTGTACACAAACCGTTCCATCTCCTTGTTCTTCTGCTCAAGATCAAAGAGAAGAATATTTCGTTCCTGCTCATACCTCCGCCGGATAAATATCTCCCACATCTTCTGATACAGGGTAATGATTGCCGATACATCTTCTTCATTATAATCACCCTCTTTATTGGCAACACCGACAACAAGGACGATGTGAGATTCATGAATAATTGGAACGCCAAGAAACCGGGTGATGGGTACATGACCGTCCGGACATCCCTTTTTTAACGGATGGTACTCATGATATTCATTCATGATAAAAGGCGAGCGGGTTCTGACGCACTCTCCCCATATACCTGCTTGTGAAATGGGGAAATGAATCGGTGTGTTATGGATGGAACATGCTGTCATAGCATCCTGTGACCAGGTATAGATGGTCATATCTGATTCATCCTCACTCAGCATCCCGAAAAATCCATATCTGCTCTCTGTACTTCTGATTCCTGCTTCCAGTGTATACTGCATGATCTCTTCATCAGAGACAGATTTTTCGATATTATGCAGGTTGATAAGTTCCTTGTTCCGAAGAGCATAGAGCAATATCTGATGTTCGGCACGCTTCCGCTCCTCTATTTCATTATTCAGATCATCCCGTGATGCGGTAACATTTTTCAGACGGGTGGCCATATTATTGAGGGCCAGAGCAATCTCATTGATCTCGTCATCTGAACCAGTCTGAATGGAATAATCAAGATCTCCAGAAGCAAATGCATTCGTCCCCTTGATGAGTGTGCCTATGGAAATGACAAGAGAATGGTTTATCAGGAGATAATTAACCGATAGAATAACGAGAATGCTAAGAATGAGAATAAAAATTAAGACACCATTATAAAACTGAATCTCGTTTAGTTTATCCCGGTATAACTGCTGCAGATGTGAAGCTTCATAGATAAGCCCCTGTATCTGAACAATATTTCTGGCCCAGAGGATCTGATGAAAATTATGATAGATATGTGCAGTTTCATTCTGAATGACCAAATTTTCAGGGATGGAATTGTAAGCCGCTTTGACCTTTTCATTATACTCCTGTATTGAGTCAATTGCTGTGCTCTCTTTTGGATCAGTACCATAGAGAAATGAAATGTCATTCTGCAATGTATTATATTTGCTTTTCCATTGATCCTGAGCCCGTTCTTCACCGTTTATCAGGTAATCACTGGTCAGGTACGATAACTCAAACCCTCCTCTGACGATTGAGGTTGCTGCATCCTCAAGAGCCCCCATTTCATCCATTTTCACAAAGGTATATCCGAGTAGAATGGAGATTCCTGATGCCAGAATAAGGGAGAGGAGAATGCTGATTACAATCCTGGTTTTTATCTTCATGGACTCTGACCTGGTATTTACCTGATGATGGTCACCGCATCCGGTCTGATGGAACGAAGGGCAGTCTCATTCATGAACCTGAGAATATTCTTTTGAGTCATGGTGGGATTATATTGTTTGAGCCATCTTTGCTCATCTTCAAGGGCCAGTATTAATCCCTGATCCAGGCTTAGTTGATACCTCGTTTTTTTCATAAGGTTGGTATAATAATCCTCGGTAAGATTAAATTTTGAGAGAACATACCCTTTTGATTCCTGGTTATGATAGAGCATGTAATCCTCTGCTTTCGATAAGGCAATGAGGTAATTTTGAATAATATCCGGATGATCCTGGATAAACGATTCTAAGGTATATGCAACCCAGTAAAACTGCTGCCCACTCTGGGCCGGCCATATCAGTACATCAGATCCCATTAAATGCTGAATGGTATACACATGAGGTTCCCAGATGATTGCAGCATCACACTTCCCGGAAATTAGGCATGATATGAGATCAACGGGTGAAAGATAGATTTTCTTCACTTCAGTGATATCCATCCCGTTCAGGGTTAGGAACCGGCCAAGAAAGAACTCTCCTGCTGTTCCTTTACATACAGCAATTGATTTTTCCTTCAAATCCTGCGGAGAAGAAATATTTCTGTCTTTTCTGATGATTAATGCGATATTATCACTTTTTGCGGTGCAGACGATGATCCTCATATCCGGATGGGTATTCATCGGTTCAACCCCGACAAATTCCGCGGCATATGCTATGTCTGAAGTATTGGAAAAGAGCGTTTCCACTGCAGCAAGCCCGGTTGGATAAGAAGTTATGGTAACATTGAGACCTTGTTCAGAGAAAAAACCCATATCCTGCGCAATATAGGTGAGGATCGAGTACTCTGCTGAACCGGTGGCAATCCGAAGATCTCTCATCTCCGGTGAATTGGTCCCATACAGGAGGAGGGCTCCATACAGAAGTATGAGAAGAGCAATACTTATCACCAGAACTTCACCGATTTTCTTCCTTGAAAGAGATGACATCTGTTTTTGTTCTGTCTCGTCCATGGTTCCTCCTCCCTGGTATAGTATGGGATTACCTGATAAGGATAAAAGGATAGCGATACGTATAGATTCCTGATCAGCATCCTGACGGAACCGAATACAAACGGGCGAAAATACTTCTCAATCCCTCAATACTCTCTATCCCATAGACTGTTCTAAACCTGTGTGAACCCCCTTATCTGCATATTCTGATTCTGATATGTCACTTCGGTGACAGGAAAAACCATGGGAGATTTTGTCAACAAATCAACCGTAAGCAATGCAGAGCGGGTTCTCGCTACCCCTTTTGCAAGTAAAGCCGCCATGAACACCATCATTGGGACCATCCTTGCCGACAATCCCTGGGGATGTACTCCTTATATGTCAGCAGGTGAGACCATCCCGGCGGTGGTGAAAGGAACTGAAAACTATACCGGAGCCGTCATCTATGAGAATAATGATGGAAAACTGGTCGGACGGATATCAGTCAGATCCCCGAGTTCAGGCTCATTTGACACCACCGTCTCAAACCTTCTGGCGAACGCAGCAATCGAGACTGCAATGGGAGGGACTGCCTCACATGACAGCTCTGATGACCGGTTTGTGGTCGCCCTGAAATGTCACTCTTCCACCGGAGAGCGGTATACTGTCACTTTCAGACGGGACAAGATAACTATCAGCAGTTTTGAATCGTCTGCAATTAAGGATACCATTGAGACCTGGGCAGACACTGTTTCTGAACTGGCCTGATGCCTTCCAGGGCTCATCTCATTTTTGAGGATGAAATGAACCAGTTGTATGGAATTATATCCCTCTCTCTTCTCTTTCTGGTATTTGGTTGTGCCTGTGCGGATTCTCTCTCATCATCAATAGTCTGTAATGGTGCTGCCTGGGTCTCCTCATCGGTAATAGGTCCGGGAACCAGTTTTTCAGAGCATCTCTTCACCACCGACCCGGCTCTTATACTGCGGGATCTTCTGGTCAGAGAAGGAGTTGAGACAACAACCAGGGCCAGGTCATCAGGCCCTCTTGGTATTGATGAATACTCATCAGGAGTCATCAATCAGACCGGAGATCCTGACGTCTGTGTCTTTGACCGGCCAATGGATCAGAATACTCCGGTGAAATCGTTCGAACATTCTGTTCTTGGTCTCTTGCAGGAAGGCATGTACACATCTTCACGGCAATTCACAAAGCCAGATTACCCTGATAATGGGAGAATTGCCATGTCGGTGAACGGGACTGGTATGATCCTGACACGGGCACGATCTACAGAGGAAAATCAGACGATATCAATGGGATCTGACGTTGCAGGAGACCTGAACATCACCGAGGCAGTGTATTTTGGAGAAGATGTATGACGCTTGAACTCATACTCTCCTCTCTCTCGGTTGGAATCTCGCTCATATCCGGTATATCAACAGGCTACCTCTGGATACGACTCCTGTATCCGGTTCACAAGCTCATGGATACCCTCCCGATACCAGATATTCCAGCGATTCCTCCTAACCCCCCGATTCCTGTGATTCAGACTATTCCAGCCATATCATCTCTATCACCCATTTTGGCATCACCATCAGAACAAGAGGATGATGAAGGTCACCTGTGTATCACCTGGATATCCGGACGGATGGATCATGATCCCTCACAGTGATCCTTCTTCTTCCTCTTTTACCAAAGCAGAGGATGCATGGCTCTCTCCCCCGGATGGTGATACTGAGCTCGCAGAATTGAAAGATGAGCAGCAACATCTCTGCTCTGAAATTGAGGATCTGCTCACTGCCTTTTGTGAGGAGTTTTGTGTTCACATAACCCCTGATACGAATATGTACCGTCTCATAGCCGGCCTCTCTGATCTCAGCCTTCAGATCAGGGACCGGGTATTTGCTCTAGACTGCCTGGAAGATGAGATGAAAACCATCACCCCGTGAACGTATTCTCTCTCTCTCTCTCTCTCTCTCTTTTTCTCTCCGTCCCGGCCAATCTCTCTCTTGACCTCCCAAATTCCAAAACCCCCCAACCTACCTACCTGCCCACTTCCAACTCCCCTGACTAACCCACGTACCTGCCTATTTCTCTCTCTACTTACCTCTACTACCGGTGTAAGAAAAAAAAGCCTGGAATCAGGCCTATACACCATGTCAAACATCCATGTATATCTGAAAATTTGCGCGAATCCGGCATGAACGTCGTATAACCGGGTAAAAATCAGTTCAACACTCCTCTTTTTTCTGCGTAGGAGACGGTTAACCGTCATCTTTTTATTTAAAAATCATTTAACTGTGTAGGCCTAAATGGCACAAATGAACAGAAAAAAAGAAATATTCTGTTCATGAGAAGAGAACCCTATCAGGGTGTGATTACATGAGAGAAAATTCCAGCAAAACAACTCATACGTCTGTGTATCGACGATTAAAACAGAAAAACCCTCACAAGTCATTTCCGCCTGCAAGCAAAGAAATTCAGGTGAGGGTAAATGAATCATATGCATTCAATCGTAATGGACTTTCCTATCGTGCACATACAAACCGGAGTATGCATATATGACCGGAGACTGGAAATCTGCACGGGCAGCAGAATATGTCGCATTAAACCTTCTCAGGCAGTCCGGGTATGCTGCTGAAAAACTGACCGGACGAACCAGGAAATTTGATATCATTGCATGGAAGGATAACCGGACCGTCTGCCTCGTCGTCCGCACGTCCAAACGGTATACCATCTCCAGTTTCCCTGAACAACTTGCAACCCTTTCTGACATACTCCAGTCCGGTGGATTCCCTGCTGAAATTCAGTTCTGGATCTACCGAAGACCGGGGTGGCGAATGTATAAGATCCAGCCACGGGGAGCACTCCCTGTTACCTGGAGTGAAGCATGAATCTCATCATTGCTGCCGAAGTCCTGACTGCAGTGCGTCATACCGTCCGCCCGCATATGACGGTGGTATCTCGTCTTCAGCTCGAGACGGAGGTAAAGCAGCACCCCTCCCGGTACCCCACTCTTTCTTCTCATTCCCAGAAGATCCGGAGAACATTCATCTCAAAAATAATGCACCGGTCATTTCCCGGATGGGGTGCTGGAGAATATACGGCAAAATCCACGATAGCATGGAAGGTGACACCCGAATCACTTGAGCAGGAACTGGAGGAGCTGCATGAGTCATATTGACTCCATCAAAAAGACCTGTGACCTCATATGCTCCCCCGGTCAGGTTGTTGAAGTCCGTGCCTTTCGAAAACGCGGGGTCTCATCCGGATACTTCACCGATTATGCAAAACTAGCCGAAAAAGTAGCCATGCTGGATGCAGATCCGGAATATTCAGGGATTTACCTGACACTCAACGAGATAAACCCTGATCTTCTTGCCAGGCGGTCAAACCGGTTCGAGATGAGGCTTGGGGATAAGGAGCGGACGACATCGGATGATGACATTATCAGCCGGCGATGGTTCCCGATAGACATCGATCCAAAACGGCCCTCTGGTATCTCCTCTTCCGACGAAGAGCATGAGAAGGCACTCAGAAAAGCAGAGCAGGTGAGAGATTTCCTCTCCGAACGGGGATGGCCCGAGCCGATCTCTGCTGACTCCGGGAACGGTGCTCATCTCCTCTACCCCATATCGCTTCCGAATGATGGAGAAAGTTGTGCTCTCATCAAGTCATGCCTCTCTGTGCTCTCGATGTTCTTTTCAGATGATGATTCAGATGTTGACACCTCTGTCTCGAATGCTGCCCGAATATGGAAACTCTACGGGACCATCTCACGAAAAGGAGACTCAACACAGGGCCGTCCTCACCGGCGGTCATCCATCCTGCATGTGCCGGATACCCTGGAGATCGTCTCACCATCACTCCTGACCAGCCTTGCATCGCTCCTCTCCGAACAACCGGAGAAGAAAACAGAGCCAAAGGGCATTACCCGGTCATCGGTAGCAGATCTTGGAGCATGGCTTTCAGACCACCATCTCTCCTACCGGGAGAAACCGTTTGCCGGCGGACGGCTATTCCTCTTTGATGCATGTCCCTTCTCTACCGCACACACCGATGGAGCCTATGCCATCCAGTTTGCAAGTGGCGGAATCTTTGCCGGATGTCATCACAACTCCTGTGGTGGCGGAACCCAGCGATGGTCAGAACTTCGGGAACGATTCGAAGGCCCCCGTCCAAAACAGGATTATGAAGCCAGAATAAAACAGGGTAACCGGAATCGGGCAAAAGCAAAACTCATACATGAAGGCCGGTATGATCCCGGTACGAGGGAAGAGCGGAAAGAGACAACGATGACTTCTCGTCCTTCAAACGTGCATACTCCAAATCCAACCGGTTTCTCATTGAATGCTGTTTCTGCTCCTTCTGATCATTTTGATGATACCGATGCTCTCACGAATCATGATGATCATGAGAATGCAGATGGACAGGATAGAGCGATGGATATCCTGCTTCATGGGAGTCCGCTGGATTATTCCTTACAGACCTTCAGCCTGGATCATGAAGGTGATGAAGTCGTAGCCCGATGCCTGGCATATTCTCTTGCATCAAGAGCAATTGCAAATCCGAAATCAAAAGGTCTTCATGTATCAGTCACCGGCATCTCCGGAAAAGGAAAGAGTCATGCCTTTGATGTAATGCTCTCCCAGGTTCCTGATAAGTATAAGGTGGGTGAACGACTCTCTGACAAGGCACTCTTTTATGCAGAAAACCTGAGTCCTGGCATGGTCATCACCATGGATGATACCAGCCTCTCAGACCAGATGCAGGAGGTATTGAAAGGGGTTACGAGTAATTTTCAAAAACCGTTCAGGTATAAGACGGTGAATAAGGATAGGAAAGGGGTAGTCTGTCAAATCCCTGAACGGTGCCTGTGGTGGATAGCAAAGGTAGAAGGGACCGGAGATGATCAGGTGCTCAACCGGATGCTGACCGCATGGATAGATGAGAGTGAAGAGCAGGATCTGAAGGTGTTATCCAGAACACTCCGGTCTGCATCAGCACCTCCTGAGCCTGAAGTTTTCACTCGTCCGGAGATGGAGGTCTGCCAGGCGATGTGGGAGATTCTCTTCTCACCGGTCTGGGTTGTTATTCCCTATGCTGAGGATATCAGGTTCAGCTCTGCACAAAACCGGAGAAATCCTGACATGCTCATTGATCTTATCCGGGCGAATGCTATCATCCACCAGTTCCAGCGAACGAGAGAGGAGAAGCAGGGTATGGTATGTGTGACGGCGACCATGGAAGATTTTCAGGCAGCACGGTCCCTCTATACCCGGCTGAGCTCTGATTCAGGTGGACAGACCACCAAGCTGACAAGAAATGAGGCGGCTCTCATTCAGGCTATTAAGAATCTTGAGCAGGCAGAGGTTACCATCCCGCAGCTCCAGCGGGTCTGTGGATCTTCTTACCGGACCATCTATCGGATGATTCACGGATATACAAGCAGGGGTGTCTGTTACTCTGGTCTCTTGGAAAAATGTCCTGCTCTCTCATTCAATGATCGGACCATTACTGATGAGCGGGAAGGGACCAATGTGAGGAGGCGGACCAAGGCATACCAATGGGATGCTCTGATTTATGAGACCTGGTGTACGGATGATTCTGTCTGGATTTCCGGATCCGTACTTAATGAGGGTGATTCAGATGATTCAGATGATCATAATGGCTCTGATTTGAGTAATGGGCAGCAATACCAGCATGCTGCCAACATCTGCTGCCCATCAGAACTCGGTGGATTATCCTCAGATTCTCATAATACTCAATGTACTATACTAAGTACATCTAAGTACAGCAATAGAGATGATCGAGCTACTCCTTCTTCGTTCGATCCCGATTCATCTGATACTCATACATGTGCTGTACCTGCTGCCATTGCTGCCCATGAGGATCAAACACTTCAGGATATTTCTTTGAATGCGAATCAGGTCGATAATGTTCTTCTTTCTCATGGGCAGCATGTGTTTGTACCTGCTGCCAACTCCGCCAATCAATCTCTACCTGATACCGGGACGATGTCCCCTGTTCAGTCACCAGTGAATCGGGAGATTGAATCCATCCGGACATTGCCAGGACTGATCCCGCTTACCCGGATGGTCCGGGCTACAAAGGAGTATGGGAGATGTCATGTGTGTACGCTTCAGGGTATCGCCTGGTGGGACGAGGAGACGAAGACTGGAATCTGTCAGACCTGTTATGAACGGGAGATTCTGATACACAAGGAGTCGGTTACATGACGTTTGTGGTGACATCCTCCCGTGATCGGCCCCCGGTCAGGTACGAGAAGGTTGGTCGTCTCATTCCTGGGGAGAAGGGGATGGTTGCAGTTATACGTGACGGGTACGGGGTGATTCAGGTCATTCCAACCGGTGATCTGATCCTGGTTCTGAATGGGATGATTGTTCCTGGTCTTATGTGCTCATCATCAGGGAATCGGATACAGATCTCCGGGAGTGATGGGAGAGAGTATGTCGTGCTCACCCGGCAGGTGAGAGGGATGATCCGGGATTGGCCAAAGAAGAAGGCAGCGGTGTTTTGGGAGATGGGGGGGAGAGAGGGAAATAGTGGTAATATATTCAATAAAAAATGAAAGGAGATATGGATTACTATATCCTTCCCATATATTCATTATAGGCCAGGGTGAATTCCTCAAGTGTCATTTCAAGATCATCCCGAATAATTTATCGTAATAGGCCTTTGGGTATAGCCTCACCACTATGAACTGGGATGGTAGTGTATCTTCCATCTTCTGACTTCATCCGTACATGTGATCCACGTTGCCTGATAATGGTAAAATTAAGAGACTCGAGAAATGAAATGAGTGTTTTCCCTTTAATTATTGGAAGCATTACGCACCCTGGACAATTTCGACCTCACGAAATCCTACAAAGGTATTCAGAGTATCCAATGGGGTATCTTCAGAGCATAGTTCAATTACTTCTTTTATCCTCGCTAATGCCTCATCAATAGTTTTCCCATAAGTATGGCATCCTTTGAATTGGGGGCATGAAACAATGAAGATACCATCTTCGTCTGTTTCGATAAGAATTGGGACGTGAATAGTTTTCATATAAATAATAGTATTGTTTGCATTCACAAAAAGAAAACTTTGGGGTAATCATGAATAGCCATCGTTCAGGAATGAGAAGGTTGGTCGTCTCATTCCTGGGGAGAAGGGGATGGTCGCAGTAATTCGTGATGGGTACGGGGTGGTTCAGGTCATCCCAACCGGTGATCTGATCCTGGTTCTGAATGGGATGATTGTTCCTGGTCTTATGT
>CAYWHV010000050.1:7874-11281 GCA_964458045.1 uncultured Methanospirillum sp. | reverse complement strand
AGGGAAATATTCACCGGTCAGGCGAGGATCCCAATCCACCGGTCAGACTGACGAGCTGGGCAGGTCTCCTCTGGCAGTTTAGTGATGCTGTCAGACTTGCCCGTCCGGTGGATGCGTTGTATGCAGCATCCGGTGCTGTTCGTGATATAGATGGGATAAACGAAGAACTCCTCCGGTTTGCACCATCACTCATCCCGGTCCTTGCAGCAACCAGGGATCTTTCTCTGCTGGCGGCTGAACCGGAAATGGCTCAAAACATGGGTGAGTATGTCAGAAAACAGATCAGACTGATCGGGTTTCAGCTGGAAAAAGGATTGTTTCTTCAGGCGGTTACGCTGGGCAGAGAGGTTCTGATAACTCTGCTCATGATCCGGATGGGTCTTGATGCTGACTGGAGAGACGCGGATATCCGCCATGAGGTCTCACGGACCCTGACCGGTGGATCTCTTGCCATGCAAAACCAGCCCTATGAGAAAACCCAGTACTCGGATGACTTGATCCGGTACGATGACTGGAAAGAGATGGTTCTGATATGGACCAGAATTTCTGACCTTCGGAATAATCTTGCTCACTGTGGTATGAATCAGCGGGATGATAGTGTCAGGTCTATCCGAAAACGTGCATCTGACATACTTCCGGATATCGAGCGTTTTTATCTCTTCTGTCTTCCGGAAAAAATAAGATAGTCTCCGGTATGTACCGGATTATCAATTTTATTTCAGGTCTTTAAACTGGGGCATGGTTGCCCTGATCTCTTTTCCGACCTCTTCAATCAGGTGCTCTTCATCAGCACGGGTCAGAGCGGTAAATACCGGGCGGTTTACCATATTCTCAAGCATCCATTCCTTTGCAAAGGCTCCGGTCTGGATCTCCTCAAGGATCTCCTGCATGGCAAGGTATGATTCCTGTCCGATAACCCGGGGCCCACGGGTCAGGTCACCAAACTGTGCGGTGTTTGAGATGGCATTCCGCATCTTGGTAAAACCACCTTCATAGATGAGATCAACAATGAGCTTGGTCTCATGGAGAACTTCAAGATATGCCATTTCAGGAGCATATCCTGCTTCCACCAGCGTCTCAAATCCTGCTCTGATAAGTGATGTCATTCCTCCACAGAGAACTGCCTGCTCACCAAAGAGGTCTGTCTCGGTCTCTTCACGGAAGCTGGTCTCAAAGACAACCGCACGGGTAGCTCCGATCCCTTTCGCATATGCAAGGGCTGTTTTTCGTGCACTTCCTGAAACATCCTGATGAATTGCGATAAGTGCAGGCACTCCTTTTCCTTCGGTATAGGTCCGGCGAACCATATGTCCTGGTCCTTTTGGTGCTACCATGACAACATCCACATCAGCCGGAGGGACAATCTGACCAAAATGGATGTTAAACCCGTGTGAGAACATAAGGGTCTTACCCTTGGTAAGTCCTTGTGCAATCTGGTCGCGGTATGCAGCACCCTGGTGTTCATCAGGGATAAGGACCTGAATTACGTCGCCCTTCTTTGCTGCAGCGGCCACTTCCATCACTTCAAAGCCTTCACTTTTGGCAAGATCCCAGCTCTTTCCCGGGCGAAGTCCAATGACTACTTTAAGCCCGCTGTCTTTGAGGTTTAATGCCTGCCCTCTACCCTGCGACCCATATCCGATGACTGCGATCGTCTTTGAGGAGATTGCAGACATATCGGCATCCTTGTCATAATATTTCTCTAACATGATGGCCTCTGGTTATGTTCTCTTTACAATCATTAGGGTGCACCTGATATCTTTTTTCCTTTCATCCGGGGATAGCAGGGGCCCTGGGAATTCTGCATCAGGGGTGTGGTGCATTATCGCGCATCGTTTGCACCAGTGTATAAGGGGGCCTGACCAGAGTACTTATCATTTCAGACATCAAGGTCATCAGACAGGATTACCATGGAGTATGAGATCAAGTATAAGCCATCATATGCGATGCTTGAAGTGACATTGGGACCGGGTGAGTCCATTACTGCAGAAGCCGGCTCCATGAGCTGGATGCAGCCGACCATCGAAGTTCATACCCGTATGAGGAAAAAGGGTCTCCTTGGTTCGATTGGGATGGCCCTCATTGGAGGACAGTCATTCTTTGTGAATGATTTTACTGCCACCAACGCCTCAGGAAAGGCAGGATTTTCAGCAGCACCACTCGGAGACGTGGACACGCTACAGGTTGCACCGGGTAAGGGATTTATTATTCAGAAGGCGGCATACCTGGCATCAGAAAAAGATGTGAAACTGGATGTTGAGTGGCAGGGCTTTAGCAAGGGGCTGTTCGGACAGGGTCTTTTTATGATCAAGGTCTCCGGAGAAGGGCTGCTGTTTATCAATACCTTCGGAGCGATTGACAAGCATGTCCTGGGGGCTGGAGAGCGGCTTATTGTCGATAATTTCCACCTGGTGGCTTTCAGTGACAGATGCCAGTATCAGGTAACCAAATTTGGCGGATGGAAAGAGACATTGCTGAGCGGTGAGTTTCTGGTCACCGATATCACCGGTCCCGGAGAGGTCTATGTCCAGACGAAGAACATTCGCGAGATTGCTGACTGGATATGGACGCTGATTGAACCACGGGTACAGGCCAAAGCACGATAACTCCTGACCAATAATTCCAGAGGATGCCCGGAATCCCGGCCGTGAGGGTGCACCAACATTCTCACTTTTTTGCACCAATATTTAAATTGATCATACCTTTCTTGGAAAATTTATATGCATTCTGACGACGACATAGATTTGGGAGTGACATCCTATGAGTGATTGCTTTATTGCGCGATAAAAAATTTCGATTCCTGGATACAACGCTTCGTGACGGTGAACAGACTCCTGGCGTCTCTCTTTCACCTGCTGATAAGGTTGAGATAGCCACGGCACTATCCGATATCGGAGTTCACGTCATTGAAGCCGGATCAGCGGTTGCATCAGAAGGAGAACGGGAAGCCATCCGTCTTATTGCAGAGGCAGGACTCTCTGCTGAATGCTGCACCTATGTCCGTGCCTTACCGCAGGATATTGATTGTGCCGCAGACGCAGGGGCTGATTCAGTCCACCTGGTCGTCCCGGTTTCAGACCTGCATATTGAGCGGAAGATGCAAAAGACCAGGGACCAGGTCTTTTCAATGGCTATGGATGCTGTTGAATATGCCAAGGAACGGGGTCTTATTGTAGAACTCTCCGGTGAAGATGCCTCACGTGCAGATCTTGAGTTCCTCAAATCCCTCTATTCAGCAGGTATTGAGCATGGTGCAGATCGGCTGTGTTTTTGTGATACCGTCGGGGTGCTGACACCTGAAGTGACATCAGAGATCATACCGCCACTCTGTATTGCACCGTTCAGCATCCATTGTCATAATGACCTGGGTCTGGCTCTTGCAAATACGCTCGCTGCACTCAAAGCCG
>CAYWHV010000050.1:0-7774 GCA_964458045.1 uncultured Methanospirillum sp. | reverse complement strand
TGTCATAATGACCTGGGTCTGGCTCTTGCAAATACGCTCGCTGCACTCAAAGCCGGAGCAACCTGCTGTCATGTGACCGTGAATGGTCTTGGTGAACGGGCGGGCAATACTCCCTTTGAAGAAGTGGTTATGGCACTTGAGCATCTGTACAAGAATGATACGGGGATTGAAACGCGGAAGATCTATCCCCTGTCTACCATGGTCTCACGCCTTACCGGAGTCCCGTTTGCAACGAACAAACCGATCGTCGGAACGATGGCGTTTACCCACGAGAGCGGTATCCATGCTCACGGTCTCTTCAGGGATTCCCGGACATATGAACCGATTGCACCTGAACTGGTCGGAAGAACGCGGCGTATTGTGCTTGGAAAACATTCCGGATCGGCATCAGTTAAGGCAGCCCTGACCGAACTTGGGTACTCGCCAAATCCCCGCCAGCTTGAGGAGATGGTTAAACGCATCAAAGCACTTGGCGATGAAGGGAGACGGGTTACCGATACGGATGTCATGGCAATCGCCGATGCCGTGATGCTTCTTGAATGCCGGCCGGTTATCTCGCTCAAGCAGTACACGGTCGTTTCGGGAACGAATGTAATCCCGACAGCTTCTGTCACGATGCAGGTGAACGGAAAGGAAGTGACTGGTGCAGCAACCGGTGACGGACCGGTGGACGCTGCACTCCGGGTATTGCAGCAGTCTGTTGCAGTTGCCGGTGACATCAGACTTGAAGAGTATCATGTCGATGCTGTCACCGGTGGAACAGACGCAATGGTAGAAGTTACCGTAAAACTGAGAAAAGATGGACAAACCATAACATCACGCGGTGCCAGAACAGACATTATTCAGGCCAGCGTGGAGGCGGTCATCACCGGGATGAACCGTTTGCTAAGGGAGTATCATGAAAAGCGGAGCACAAATACTGATTGAAGGATTAAAGGAACAGGAAGTCGACATCATCTTCGGGTACCCGGGTGGTGTTGTTCTTCCGATTTATGACGAACTCTATGATGCAGATGTTCGTCATATCCTTGTTCGTCATGAACAGGCCGCTATTCATGCAGCAGACGGATATGCACGGGCCAGCGGGAAGACTGGTGTCTGTCTTGCAACATCCGGGCCGGGAGCCTGCAACCTGGTTACCGGCCTTGCGACTGCATATATGGACTCTATTCCGGTGGTTGCGATAACCGGCCAGGTTCCGACATCACTTCTGGGGAACGACGCCTTTCAGGAGTCGGATATTACCGGGATTACCATGCCGGTTACCAAACATAATTACCTGGTAACTGATGCACATGATCTGAGACGCATCATCAGGGAGGCGTTTCACATCGCAAGTACCGGACGGAAAGGGCCGGTTCTCATCGATCTTCCAAAAGATGTGTGCACTGCTATGGTGCAGGATGTTGATGGTCCGGATGAGCAGCCACGACTCAGGGGATATAAGCCCAAGTACCAGGGTCATAGCAAGATGATCCAGCGGGCAGTTGATCTCCTGCTTCAGGCAAAACGACCGGTCATATATGCAGGAGGCGGTGTCATCTCGGCCGACGCATCTGCTGAGCTCGTGGCCCTTGCTGAGAAGATGTGTATGCCAATCACCACCACCCTGATGGGCCTTGGATGTATTCCGACTGATCATCCGCTGAACCTTGGCATGCTTGGGATGCATGGGACCGAATATGCAAATTATGCCATAACGGAATCAGACCTGCTCTTTTCAATTGGGGTCAGGTTTGATGACCGGGTTACCGGGAAGATAGAGGCTTTTGCACCCCAGGCAAAGATAATCCATATTGATATTGATCCGGCGGAGATTGGGAAGAATAAACAACCCGATGTCCCGATTGTCGGAGATGCAAAGAGCGTCCTATCTGACATATTAAAGAAGGTACCAGAGTCATGCCCGCATCCGGAATGGTCAGAAACCGTTGCCATGTGGAAGAAGAATCATCCACTCAGATACCGGTCTGATGGCAAACTCTACCCCCAGTTTGTTATCAAGACACTTGCTGATATCCTGGGCGATAAGGGAATGATTGTCAGTGAGGTCGGTCAGAACCAGATGTGGACCGCCCAGTGGTTTAAGTTCACACGGCCACGGCAGTGGATCAGTTCCGGCGGTCTTGGGACGATGGGGTATGGTTTTCCTGCTTCAATGGGTGTCCATTTTGCCTGCCCTGATCAGCCGGTTTTCGTCCTTGCCGGTGACGGATCATTCCAGATGAACATCCAGGAGCTGGGAACGGTAGCACAGTATCAGATCCCGGTAAAAGTGATTGTTCTGAATAACCAGTTTCTGGGGATGGTCAGGCAATGGCAACAGCTCTTCTATGAGCACCGGTACTCCTATACCGAGCTGCCAGAGGTTCATTTTGAACGGATTGCAAAGGCATACGGAATCGAGGCAGCAACGGTTACGAAAGCATCTGATGTAGAGGAAGCCATCAGAACTGCTCTTGCCCATCCCGGGCCGTATGTTCTTGACGTTCGGGTTGAGCGGGAAGAGAATGTGTTCCCGATGGTTCCTGCCGGAGCAAATATCAGTGAGATGATCGTCGGACATCATACTGAACATGAGGAGGAGTAAGCATGACCGCACACATATTCAGTGTCCTCGTAGAGGATAGTCCGGGGGTTCTCTCCCGGGTTACCGGTCTCTTCTCACGGCGGGGGTTTAACATCGAAAGCCTTGCGGTTGGTCATTGTGAGCAGCCCAAGACCAGCCGGATCACCATTGTAGTCACGGGAAATGATTTCCAGATTGAGCAGGTGAAAAAGCAACTCAATAAACTGATAGAGGTCATAAAAGTTCTTGATGTATCTGATTCAGAGCATGTGGAACGGGAACTTGCCCTGATAAAAGTAAGAGCAGGGCCGGGTGCAGCCCGGTCTGAAGTCATGCAGATTGCAGGGATATTCAGGGCAAAAATCATCGATGTCGGGAGTGATACCCTGGTTGTCGAAGTGACAGGGGATAGTGGAAAGATTGCTGCAATCGAAGACCTCCTCAAACCATATGGGGTTCTTGAGTTAGTCAGGACCGGGAAGATAGCTCTGCAGCGGGGATCTGCAACGGTCAGTACAGGAAAATAACGAAACCCCTTTTTAAAACTGAATTCAAAGTCTCTATTCTTATTGATAAGAAACCCCTTATGTGAGCAAAATCGATTAATATAAAGTTCAGGTTTACCGTGGACATGAGTGTATGTCATCACATGAAACGGGTGGTAAATCCATGTTTCTAAAACAATTATTCATAATTACAATGGTCATCGTTGGTATGACAGGATTTGCTTTGGCTGATGCGAGCATCTCCGTGGACCCGGTTGGAACCCTTAACGCCGGAGAAAAATTTAACATATCAGGAACAACGACCATTGACAAAGTAAAAAAGATCGGTATTGAAATCTTCCCGAAAGAGTTCTGGGATGATTTGGTTGCATATGCAAAGGAAGGTGATGCCGGGAAAGTTCGATTCAAGGAGATATCTTCAGGAGGTGATTCCGCAAATCAAACCGGTATGAACATGGTACGGTTTAATCTGGATGGCACCCAGGCATATCAGACCATCGATGTTCCGGAAGATTATGCTCTGGTCATTGTTCCGGTGAAGAAGAACACCTCAGGTAAAGTGACCTTCAATGCAGAAATTAATGAAAAAGTAAAGAAGGTTCCGTTCCAGAAGGGTAAATATCACATGAATGTCTATGATGCATCAATGGAGATTGAGCGTCCCGGAACAATCATGCCAAATGGCTGGGATGTCATAAATAAAAAGGCCTATCCAAGCACCACTCTTTCCAACATCTGGGATCCAAAGAACGAGAAAGAGTTGGAATATGTTGAGTTTACTATTCGGTAACCTCAATTCTTTTTTTCCAATTTGACAATACCTTTAATTATTGATCTCGATTTTTATTTTCTGATTTGAAATCCCCCTTGGGGTATTGTTAACACAAATCTGGCTCCCTTGCCAGGAACACCATTCTCTTCAATCGTAATTTCAGTAATGGACAGAATTTCCCGGATTAAGAACAATCCATTTCCGGTATTCTTTCCATAATTCTGATCAAATATCCGTGTTTTTTCTTCGGGAGTGATACCGTTTCCATCATCTTCATAGATAATTTCTGCATATTCGCCATATATCCTGACCGAAAGTGAGATACTGGATACATGAACCCCATGTCTGATGGAGTTGTCTATCAGGTTATAGATGACCTTTTCAAACAGGGGGTCTGCAAAGATAGCAATCTCTGATGGAAGAGCCTGAAATGTGATCCCTGCACCGGAAAAAAGGCTCTCCTGTTTTAAAAACAGATCGACCGGGTTTACCCATATCGCTTCTGATGATCCAATCTCCTGGTATTCCTTGGTAAAATTGATCTGTGCCTGAATTACATGAATTACATTCTTCATCCTGGCTAACATGTCTTTTAACACCGGGTTTTGAATATCCATAGCCAGAAGATATACAAGACCGTTCAGAATGGTGACCTGGTTCAGGATATCATGCCTGGAAATTTTGGAGAGCAGATTTATCTTTCGGTTCGCAAGAAATAATGCATCCTGGGTCTTTCTGACCGGAGTAATGTCCCTGATCGATTCAATCGCACCGATCAACTCCCCTTTCTGATTGTACAATCTTCCAGCCAGTACAGAAAGATAGTATTTCTTCCCGCGATATTCATGCCAGGTATGGGTGGTCAGAAGATCTCCGATTTGTTCAATCGGTAAATGTTCTTCATGAATTATATCCTCCTGATGGAGTGCATAATCGATGAGCATCCTCTTTCTTGAACCATATATCGGGATGGCATATTCATGCTGATCTTTCCCCATCATCTCCTCTGCTGACACCCCTGTTAAACTCTCCATTGCCTTGTTCCAGAGGATGACGGTGCCCTGTGTATTAATAATAAAAGTAGGATCTGGGAGTAACTCAAAAATTTTCTGAAGTTCAGCATATGCATTCCTAAGTGCCTCCTGCTCGGCAAATGCAAGAAATGCTCTTCTTTGTTCAGTTAAATCCTGAATCTGAACCTGGTTTACCTGCCCGTTACTGGTCTTTACCTGGGTGAGACGAATACTTAGATATTTCTCTTCACCGCTCGTGATATATGATGAAAATTCTTCCTGATACTGGTTCTGATTATGTATATTGGCATGATCTATCATGTTGGCAATAACCGGTCCCACCTCATGAAATAACAACCTGATATCAGATCCTGATATGGCACTCTCCTGAACCTGAAAGAGGTCACCAGCTGTTTTGTTGATATTGACCACACGGGTTCCTTCAAGGATAAGAATGGCATGTGCAGATGCATGGAACAGACCGAAGTATTTTGATTCAGAGTTTTTTATCTCCTGAAGATTACTCTGAATATGGCGTATCATCATGTTCACTGCATCTGCGATCTTATTTAATTCAATATGTGATGATCGTCTGATGGTATGAGATAAGTCTCCGGCTGCTATCTGATCGATGTCATCAAGGATCTCCTGTATCGGACGGGTAAGCCTGGATGAGATGACATACCCGATGCAGATCACAAGAATGAGTGCGATAAGGGCCAGTATTATGTGTAAAAAGAGATTTGTCTGTTGTTGTTTTTCTACCCGTTCGGTTGAATAGACCATCTCGGCAATCAAATCCATGTACCTGGATGATGGGGAATTATCCTCTGCAATTTTCAGATATACATATCTGCAATAGGTATTGTTGGCGAAATCCCACCTCTCACGGGTGCTGGTGTCATTGAGCACATCTTTGATGTTCTGCTTCGTCCATGGTAAAACAAGGGGATTCTCTTTCGGAAACGTCGATATCACCAGATGTCTCATGCTATTATAGATGGCGATATCAATCAGGTCTTTATTGTTCTCTTTTACCCGTGAGATGAGTGACCGGTATGAAAGATTGAGACGCTCAGCAACCTGATCATCACCAACTAACAGTGCCGGTTCGATAACATAGGCATGATCATCAGTCGGCAGGTAGGCATATTTGGTAAGGGGAGCTGAACTGTTAAACCCCACGACGACCCGGTCAGGGATAAATTCATTCCCTTCCCTTATTCGTGTCAAATCCTGGAAAAAGACTCCCCATTCTGAGAAATCAAGACCTTTTTCTCCCTTATACGAATATTCAACAATACCACTTTTATTGATGAGATCAATTCTTATCCTGGACTGATAGGGCTCCGGAAGACTTGCAGCGATTGCGGAGAGGTTTACTGCAGAGGCATTCCTTCCCTGATCTATATAGGACTCTGCCGTTTTTTCTGCAACCTCTTGCATAACCCGGTCGTACGTGGAGTCCCAGAGTTTTAATCCCCGGTGAATATACAGAGTGGAACTGCTCAGATATTCTTCTGAACTATTCACCTGTCTTGAGAATTCATGCTGGAGATATGCATCGGTATTCGTATATGATATCGCTGTCGCAAAGAGAACAGAGATAAAAAGAGCAGCAAAAATGACGATTCCCATAACATTGCGATATGAAATGGCCGGACCTTTTGTTTTTCCCTCCTCTTGTGCCTGATCTCCGGATGGTGACAAAGGGTCTGCCTCTTTCATACCGCTGGTTCCTGGTATTATTTCACATCAATGTCATAGAGTGCAGGAAAATGCGTTGATTATCCCACAATATCTCATTGGTTTAGGGTATACATTATACATCCGATTGTTCAATCTCGGGTTGTGATAAGGGGTGGATAAATCAAGAGATATACCCACCATTATACCCGGAAGGAAGTTTTCGTTGTATTAATGTTGATGCACCAACCGGCGGCTTAATTTCAAGAGTGAAAGAGCCACCGGAAAGGGGCCCGGCAAGTCCTGCATCCCGTAAATTAAGTCTGACCCTGGTGCTGGAACCTGATTCAAGTATCCCGGAATTAGGGGTGACATACGAGAGGGATACTGCATTGCCTCCTTCATTTCCTCTGACATAGTAATAGACCATTTTTGAAAGGTCTATTGCTTCTCCGGTTTCAGGAACGGATATCGAAAATGTAAGTGATATCAGGCCTCCCTGCCCTTCATTATATTGTCCACGAATAAGGCCGTCTGTTATCGCTACTGATGCACTCTGTTTTATCCCTGCATAGGTGACTTCCTGGACTTTCTGCGTTGCAAACATTCCGGTACTGATCATGCTGTACCCGAAAACTGCAGCAACAACAACAAAGGCAATCATGACAATTGCTGCCTCAAGCCCTGAAAATGCGTTTTCCCTCTTGTGATTGTCCATGAGTCCACCCCGTACTACAAGATAGAACTGGTATTATTTAAGGATGTAACTGATCAGTATAAATGACTTGATGTCCTATTTGCTATAACTGACTAATCAGTCTAGACTAACCAGTCAGTCAAATACTATGAGGTCAACCATGCAATACCGTACTGTTTCAAAAAATGGTGACAGCCTTTCAGCGCTCGGATTCGGGGCTATGCGACTACCGACAAAACGAGGCCGGATTGATGAAGAGAGAACCACCCGGCTTATCAGGAATGCAATCGATAACGGGGTGAATTATATTGATACTGCCTTTCCCTATCATGGTGGTGAGAGTGAAAAAGTCCTGGGGAGAATTCTCAAAGACGGATATCGGGAAAAGGTACGGATAGCCACGAAACTTCCTCCCTGGAATGTCCATACCAGAGCGGATATGGATAAAATCCTGTCAATTCAATTGAAACGTCTTCAGACCGATTATATCGATTATTATCTCCTTCACTCATTAAATGCAGGAATCTGGAA
>CAYWHV010000049.1:0-11311 GCA_964458045.1 uncultured Methanospirillum sp. | reverse complement strand
TTGCAGTAACCCCAAGATACTTTCCCGAAGACCGAATTGCAGCATCGATAAACGGGGCAGGAGTGCCAAAGGGATCAAGATCCACAAACCCGAATTTCTCATCCGACATCAGACTGTTCGCATCCCGGCAGGTAATCTCTGCCTCAATTCCAAGAGACCGGACATTATGCGTGATGAGATCAATTGCCATCTGTTCCCGATCATTGAAGGTGACCGGAACACCGGTTTCATTACCAACCCTTAAACCCCTTATGCCGGAAGCGGCCATCGCATCCAGGTATGAATGAGGATTCGTCTGTTTTACCACAAGAACCGTAGTGTCACGATTCAGGGCCATGCGGGAATTATAAAATACCGGCGCTGTGCCAGGCGGAAAGGGAACGTCAGGATTCTGGCAGGGCACTGCGATAGTGGTCCTGCCTTCCGTGACCCAGGTAAGGTCCATTCCGCTAAAAATGGTGTTCGATAATCTTATACCTATCCCTGCTACATGTAATAAGGCAGGACGTGTGGCCTAGTCAGGATATGGCGTCAGCTTCCTAAGCTGAATGCCGGGGGTTCAAATCCCTCCACGTCCGTACCCTTTTTTGAAACAGGTGTGAAATGAACGGCGCAGCCTATCTCTCTATCATCCGGCCGGTCAATGCAGTTGTTGCCGGACTTGCAGGTATTCTGGCAACGATTATCGCAACCGGGTCAATCCCTGGAGAATTCTTCTGGATTTTTTGTATTGTCCTGGCGATAACCGGTGCAGGAAATGTCATCAATGACTATTATGACCGTGAGATTGATGCGATTAACCAGCCTGACCGGCCCATCCCATCCGGGCAGATTACCCCAGGGCATGCACTCATCTATGCCGCCCTTCTCTTTCTCATCGGGAACGGAATTGCCATTCTCTTCACACCCCTTCCGCTCGCCTGTATTACCCTCTTAAATTCAATACTTCTGTGGGTTTACGCGGCATATTTAAAAATGACTCCACTTTTTGGGAATATCTCGGTATCATATCTTGCGGCGAGTATCTTCCTGTTTGGTGGTGCAATACACGGGATTGACGGAATTATTTCAGTTCTTCCTATCGCCGGTGCAACCTTTGGTGTCATGCTTGCACGTGAACTCATAAAAGATGCAGAAGACATGCCGGGTGATAAAGAACATGGAGCTCGGACATTTCCCCTGATATATGGCATTCGTGCAACGCTCCTTCTTGCTCTTGCCAGTGCATGTGCCGGAGTCCTCTTGTCACTGCTCCTCTATTTTCGATGGGGATTATTCTACATGAGTGCAATCATCCTTGTTGACGCAATTATTCTGTATGGAGCAATGAGGGGAATACAGGCAACAAACTCAGAAGAGATAATCAATGCAAAGAGTTCTAAAATATTAAAGTCAGGAATGTTTGCTTCACTCCTGGTTTTCCTTCTATCAGCAGTTCTGCTATAATTTATTCAATAAATTTTTTGAGTTCTTCGGGAATTTTTCCCGGAGCAATACCCAGAATTGCAGTTCTGAAAACCTGATCCCAGTCAGCAGATGTCTCCACACACCCATCAGATGTATTCACAACCCCCATTGCGATGATATCATACTGATTGGACATCTCAATACCCTCTTTCACTTCAAGAAGACAGCCGATACCGATAAGGCCACGGGGACGATACCGTTTAATCATCCGCTTTATGAAGGATGAACCCGGGATGATAAACACACGGTACCCCAAGAGTTCTAACAGGCGTTTTCCTTCTCCGACTTTGCAAAGCCCGCATTCACGACATTTCAGCCCTTCATCATGCAGGTGAGCAGGACATGCATTTGAACGAAGACAATGGGGGATAAAAACGACGCGTTCGGTTATTGGGATTGACATGAAAGCTTTTCGATTCAGAGTATTCTGAAGGGTCACGATGATATTAAAAAAATCACTGTCTTCAAATCCAAAAAGACGGAACATGCTCCGCATCATCCCTTCAAGAAAGAGAAGACCTGCCCGCATGAACTTTGGAAACAGGATATTTCCTGAGCGGATTGCATATATAGTGAGGATAAGGAGGATACATCCAAACACAAGGATAGATAAAACTGCCAGTATTGTCAGTTCTCCGATAAGCGTGATTACCGGCATGTATGGCTGAAGAATGGTCATCACCTTACTGCCTCTGCATATCTTTTCCCTTCTTTAACTGTTTTATGGTTTCAATGTCACGGGGAAGAGAAAAGATACCATATTCAGTAATGATCCCGGAGATCAGACTGACCGGCGTTGCATCAAATGCCGGATTCCAGACGGGAACATTCTCTGGTCCGGTCACACATCCCCGGACTTTTCTGACCTCATTCGGATCTCGCTCCTCTACAGTGACGTTCTCTTCTGAGCTCTCCTCATCAAAGGTGGAGAGTGGTGCAGCAATGTAAAAGGGAATATTATGGGCCTGTGCACAGACGGCATGCATATAGGTCCCTATTTTATTGAATACGGCATCAGAGACGATCCGATCTGCTCCAACAACAACAACATCGATGCTCCCTTTCCGCATGAGAACGGCAGCCATGGAATCGGTGATAAGCGTGACTTCAATCCCATCGCGAAGCAGTTCCCAGGTGGTAAGACGTGCTCCCTGGAGAAGTGGCCGTGTTTCACAGGCAAACACCGATATGTTTTTTCCAGCCTCATGAGCGGAGCGGATTACTCCAAGAGCAGTCCCCCATTCAGCACAGGCAAGAGCTCCTGCATTACAGTGTGTCAGAATCCGTGCACCATCAGGAATAACGTCAAGACCGGTTTTCCCGATGGCATGACAGGTTCTCCGATCAGCTTCTATTACCTCCTGTGCAGCATCCACGGCTCTGCTTTTAGCTTCTTCAATAAAGCGACCCGTCAGCGTAGCAGTGAGAACATGATCAATTCCATAAAAGAGGTTGACTGCAGTCGGGCGGGTTTTTCGGAGGAGGTCTGCATCTGCCTGTACCGTTGCAAAAAAATCTGGCAGTGAGTCCGCTTTCGTGAGCAGGGCAGATAATGCAACACCAGATGCTCCGGCACATCCAAGAGCAGGTGCTCCCCTGATACCCAGGCGTTTTATTGCATCCGCCAGATCAGGGATTGTCCTGGCTGTCCTGACTTCATACGTATCCGGAAGCAGGGTTTGTTCGATATATTCAACCGACGGAATATGGGGGTGAAAAAGAATAGGGCGAAGGGGTTCCATGGTTATTCACGCATCAGGCTCATTACGGCCTGCATGGCTGCTGCACCGCCTTCCATGACCGAATCCGGAATATCCATCGGTTCCTTGCAGGTCCCGGCGATAAATATTCCTGGTTTTAAAGTCTTTACCGGTCCGCATTTCATATCAGCACTCTCAAAAAATCCTGACTCATCACAGGTGATACCAAGACGGTCGGCAAGTGCAGATGCATTGCCTGTTGGTCTGATGCCAACCGAGAGAACGACCAGTTCAGCGTTGATCTTGAGAACCTCTTTTGTCTCGGTATTTTCCACCTGAACCGTTATCGTCCCGTTCTGGGCATACAGGTCTCCAGGCATCCCCCTGATAAATCTGACACCAAGGGCTACTGCTCGGTCATAATACTCCTCGTATCCCTTGCCATATGCCCTGATGTCCATGTAGAGGATGGTAACCCGGGTATCCGGATTCTTCTCCTTAATCAGCATGGCATTTTTTATGGCATACATGCAACAGACTGCCGAACAGGAGGAACATCCGAGTTGCAGGTCCCGTGAGCCAACGCACTGGATAAAGACGATCTCTTTTGGTATCTGACCGTCTGATAGCCGTTTGATCTTCCCTGCGGTCGGCCCGCTGGCGTTAATCATCCGTTCCAGTTCCAGACTGGTGATAACATCCGGAATTAAGAGATATTTAGAGGATGTTTTTAATCGTGCATCAAAGACGTCATAGCCGGTTGCGAGGACTATTGTTCCGGCCTTGATAACAAACTCCTCCTCTGCATCTTCATTATCTCTGAGAACAGCCTGCTTTCCGCAGATATCATAACAAAGACCACAGTCAATACAGTGCTCCTTATCCCGTATGACTACATTCGGAACAACCTGTGGATGAGCCTTATAGATAGCCTTCCTGACACCGATTCCGGCATCAAACCGGTTATAGACCTCAACCGGACAGACCTCGACGCAGTCCCCACAGCCGGTACAGTCCGCTGCCCTCACATACCGGGGGTGACGGAGCACATGAACAGAGAAATCACCTGCTTCTCCCTCTACTCCGGTGACCTCTGAACAGGTATGAAGGGTAACATTTGGATTCCGCTCTACCTCGACCATCTTTGGACTTAAAATACACATGGAACAGTCATTGGTCGGGAACGTCTTATCCAGCATCGCCATATGACCGCCAATGGTCGGTTCACGTTCGATAAGAGCAACATGAATCCCATGATTGGCAATATCCAGTGCAGCAGTAATTCCTGCTATGCCCCCTCCGATTACAACCGCGTTATTCATGGGCATGAATCCGTGCAAGTTTTACATATTCAGAAGCATTGGTTTTAATTCCGGCTATCTCATCTTCAGAAATTGTCCTGATCACCTTTCCCGGAAGACCAATGACCAGGGATCCAGGAGGGATGACCTTTCCTTCGGTGATCAGGGCACCGGCTCCGATGATGGTATTGTCACCAATAACTGCACCATTTAATACAATGGCTCCCATTCCAACCAGGACTGTGCTCCCGATGGTGCACCCGTGAAGGATTGCGCCATGACCGACGGATACATCGTCTCCGATGGTAACCGGATGACCCTTCGATGTATGAACAACACAATTATCCTGGATATTGGACCGATTACCAATGGTAATCCGATCCTTGTCTGCACGGACAACAGCTCCGTACCAGACATTGACCTCCTGACCTGTTTCTATATCACCAATGAGCGTGGAGTTTGGTGCAATAAAAGCAGCGTTTGGGATATTCTGATGGATCTGCATAAGACGTTCACAGGTTTTTGGCACGTTCACCCACCCTGGATTCGGGCAGGTTATCTCTCATACGTTTAGACTCCGATAGTATAATAGCATCAGTAATATGCAGGCAATTGTTCCACCATTTTTCCCATCGTATGATGGCAGGACCAGTAATTATTTGTCAGACACACAAGCCAACCGGAGAACGGATGATATCAGATTTTATAAAATCGCATGAAACAGTACATCTATGAAAATTATGGTGGGGGGCACGTTTGATCCTCTGCATGACGGACACCGGCTTCTCATCAGACGCGCCTTTGAACTGGCCACTTCGGAAGGAAAAGTAATTATCGGCCTTACCAGCGACTCATTTGCCAACCGGAAATGCCATCCGATTCATACCTATGCTGATCGGTATCAGGATCTTATCACATTTATCAGATCCCTTGAGCCGAACACGACATGGGAGATTGAAGAACTGCATGATCAGTATGGATCTTCACTTGATGCAGACTTTGATGCCCTGGTCGTTAGTGAGGAGACCTTTCCTGTCGGACAGCATATCAATCAGAAGAGACGTGAACGGGGGAGACCGTGCGTTGAGATTCACATGATCCGGTGTGTCCTGGCAGAGGATGGACGGTGGATCTCAAGCACCCGTATCTGGCGGGGAGAGATAGATACACATGGGAAGCTGATTCATCAGGAACCGACAAAAGAAGAGAGTTCAGATGATATGAGAAGAGATGTCGGATGAGATAACCGCATCACAATAGGTGCATACTGCTTTTTTCCCCTGCATCTCAAACCGGCTCATGACCGGTTCATTGGTGTTGGTAATACAACAGGGATTTGGACACTTCAATACTCCGATAAGAACCGATGGGATAATAACACCTTTTTTGTCAATCACCCTGTAGTTCCGGATGATGTTGATGGTAGCATTCGGTGCAACAAGAGCAATCCGGTCAACTTCCTTTGCCTTGAGTTCCCGGTTTTCTATCTTCACCACATCTTTCTTCTCCTGAGCCCTGCTGACAACATTGGTTGCAACACTCACGCACTCCTGGGTGCTACCCGTAATCCCGAGAATTCGCAGCACGGTAAGTGCCTCTCCGGCTTTTATATGATCGATAACCGTTCCGTTCTCGATAGTGCTGATAACCAGGGTCCGTTTTGGTTCTTCTTCGGTCATAGAATAACCTCGGTGAGCATGGCCATCCTGACCGGGACGCCATTTCTGGCCTGTTCAAAGTACCGGGCATAGGGAAGACTATCCACCGCCGGATCGATCTCGTCAACCCGTGGCAGGGGATGTAGAATTGCCAGATGATCTTTCACATCTGAAAGCAGGGAGGGTGTAATCCGGTAACTGGATGAGACATCAAAGAACTGTGCCGGGTCAGGGAATCGTTCACGCTGAAGCCTGGTGACATACAAGACATCCAGTTCGCTGATGATCTCTTCTATTGAGTCATGCTCGATTATCGTGGCCCCCCGTTCCACAAGATTTTCATGAATGGAATCCGGAAGTCCAAGCCCCTTTGGTGCAATCGTATGGATCCGGGCATTGTAGTGGGTCAGGGCATAGGCAAGCGAATGAGTGGTCCTTCCATACATCAGGTCCCCGATAAGTCCGATGTTGATGTTATCAAGTGACATCGACTGCCGGATGGTATAGAGATCAATCAGGGTCTGGGATGGATGCTGCCCGGCACCATCACCCCCATTGAGAATGGGTATATCTGAAAACTCACTGGCGAGCCGTGCTGCACCCACCTTGGGGTGACGCAGCACAATGGCATCTGCATACCCGCTGACAACCCTGATGGTATCGGCAAGTGTCTCCCCTTTTGCCATGGAACTGACTTCCACTCCGCCAAGGTTCATACAGGAACCTCCGAGCCGGAGCATGGCAGATTCAAATGACATCCGTGTCCGGGTGCTGGGTTCAAAAAAGAGGAGACCGAGAATTTTTCCTTTGAGCGGTTCTTTTCCTGCAAATTCGGCATTTACTTCTCCAGCCCTGGCCAAAAGCCGGTCGATCTGATCCCTGTCCAGATCATGGATGGAGATGATGTGATTCATGGACGTATGCGTTCTCCTCCGGTACGTATTAGTGGATTTCCATTCTGCTAGTATGTTTTGATATTATGTCTGAATGGAATCTCTGATGACAGCAAGAGCATCCCGTGATCTCTCCCTGATTTCAGGGTCATCATCATGAAGCCCACGGGCAAGCGTATCAACACTCGGAGGCCCAATCCGGATGAGGTCTTCAAATTTCTCTTTGGCAAAGAGGTAACTCAGCCGATCCGTGGTATACTTGGGTTTCCATCCGCTCTCTTCAAGGAGCTTTGCCACGGAGTTTCGGACTTTTCTATCCTTATCATCAAGCGTCTGAACCAGCATGAACTGACCAGGCTCGCCGATCTTGGATATACCTTTCAGTGCCGCTGCACGAATTGAGCCATCGGGATCCTTTAATGCCGTAATCAGCTGATCAAGGACAGGAAGCCCGATATCCCCGAGTGATTCAACCGCTGCTGCACGGACATGAGGATCAGGGTCATGCATCGCGTCAGTGAGCGGTCCCAGAGCCTCTCTGCCGAATTTTCCAAGTTCCCTGATGGCAGTCATCCTGATTTCGTGGTCCGGATCCTGCAATGCCTCATACATGATCGGAGCAGATGATGGATCTTTCAGGACACCGAGCACCTGCAGGAGAGCAATCCGACGCCGATCTCCCGGTCCTATGGACTTTAAAAGAGTGGTGACAGAGGCCTGTGCCTGGGGGCGCATGGAGGTGATAATATTTGCGGCCATAGCAGGAACCGCCTGCTCATACATGACAGCATCCAGAAGAGGAGTCAGGATCTGCTCTCCTTTACTGATGAAAATCCGCTCAAACATCGTCGTAAGGATCGGATTATGAATCGAGAAGAGATGCCTGAGATCATCGCGGTTTGAAAGGGCTATCTCGGTGATCAGTGACATGACCGCAATACCCCTGCTGCTGCCCTCCTGTCCTGATGCCTGCAACGTCTCAAGTTCCTGCACGAGTTCAGGCAGAGCAGATCCTCCCATTCCGGCCAGTATCCGACTTATCAGAGGCACAAGACTCTCATCTTCCTGCATCAGGGTCATGAGTGCCGAAGCAGCAGGGGTCCCAATCCTGGTAAGGGCATGAATCGCATACTGCTGGGCGACCTGGTCAGGACTTTTCAATAAGGGCAGAAGGGCCGGGACCGCTGGTGCACCAATTGCACTGAGGGCGGCCATGGCATACGGTGCAATATCCTCTTCACCAAGATGTGCAACCAGGTCAGGGATTGCATCTTCTCCGATTCGAATCAGGAAACTTGTGATCTCCAGCTTCCGGTCATCATCTGTTTCACTGCGGAGAGCATCGATAAATGGAGAAATTGCATCCTTTCCAAACCGTGACAACAGATCACCTGCAACAAGTGCCCGGGATCCGTCATCTCCCTGGAATATATCAATCAATTCCGGAATGACACTATCAGGAGATGAGTGCACCAGTTCATACATGAGGTCAGTATCAGGCACCTGACCGGAAAACAGTCGCATGATAAATTTCCGGGGATCCTGACTGAATAACTCTGAAAGATACGCCTTAATCTCCCTGTTTTGATCCGGTCCGGAACTTGGGAGAACCTGAAGAAGAGGGACGGTTGCATCTGCCCCGATCTCCCGGATGAGTGTCATCGCCTCGTCATGACCTTCCTTTCCCGGTGCCATGAACGGAATAAGATAGGGGAGAGCAGCAGTCTCATTATCACGAAGAATCTCCAGAACAAGAGCATGGTTCGCACCCATCGGATCTGAGAGCGAGTCCACAAGATGGGGGATTGCCATCTCTCCATTTTTCATGAGAGCGATCTTTGCCAGATCAACTGCCTCTTCATCACCTGACCCGAGAACCTGGATAAGGCGGGGGATTGCCATCTCACCTGAAGCGATCAGGTTTTCAAGAGCCGTCTCACGTACCTCACGGTCGGTATGATAGAGTGCAGTAATCATCGGCTCAATAGAACGGACCGGATCAATCTGCCTGAGAAGATCAATGGCAAAAACAGAAGTTTTCCCCCGCTCACGTTCAGATGCCTCCTCAAGGAAGGGAAATGCAATACGCCCCATCGAAAGAAAAGCCTCTTTCAGTCCGGACGTATCTGATTGTTCCCTGACTGATGTTATCAGGAACGGGATGGTAACCGCCCCCATGCGTGACAGAATCTGAACCATCTGCTTTGAACGTTCACCTTTTGACCGATTCAGATTCTCAATAAGGTATGGAATAGCAGGTTCACCGATATGCTGGACTACAGAGATTATCGGCTCGCGGTCAGAATCACGGCGTACAGACATCTCTTCAAGCAGATGGGGAATGATGGGCTCTCCAATTCGAATAAGGGCATTTTCTGAAACTTTTCGAACCGCATTATCCTGATCATACAGACCGGAAATAAGAGGCACAATTGCCGATTCCCCAAACTCGAGAAATGCCTTTTGTGCCATTGAAGAAGTAACCGGATTTGGATCTTTTAATGCCTGATAGAGGGGATCGAGTGCCGGCTTTCCTATCTCACTAATGATGTAAAATTTCAGTTCACGAAGCCACTCCTCATCCTGACCGCATGACGTCAGGAGATCTCCGACAACCTGGTCACCCAGAATAATTAGATATGCAGAAATACGGGCTCTGACTTCTTCATGGTCATGATTGAGGCCTTTGATCAAAGGCTGAATTGAAGATCTGCCAAATGACTCCAGAAGACCTTCAATGAACCTGATGGTCGTCTGGTCCTGCGTTCCATACGCATCAATGAGAACCGGGATAATTCGTGTACCCATCGAGTTCAGAACATAGCCGGCCCGTTCATATCCGATACCCTGAAGTGAAGAGATATTCTTTACAATCTCCCTGGCTGCTTCATCACCCATGGCGGTAAGGGTGGAGTGAATCATCCTCGCGGTCTGTTCATCAGATACTGACAGTGCATGAACCAGCGGGTGTATGGCATCTGATCCGATGTGGACAAGCGCATTTGATGCAGCATTCCTGACCCCATACTCAGGATCCTGAAAAAGTCTGATAAGTTCTTCAACGGCAACCGGGGTTTTCATCCGGCCAAGCGCCAATATTGCCTCTATCCGCAGTGCAGTATCATTTTTCCCATCCAGTAACCTGAGAAGACCACTTAAATCCCCTTTAAGTCTCATCCGTTCTGGATTAGGTCTGAAAATTGACTTCATATCCCCCCTTATCCGCAATCATCCAGGTGCCAAATGATCAGTAATCCACACTGAAATTAATCATATTTCCCTTTCAGACCACCCCAGCCGGTATATCCACAGTATATGCACCCGACTCCGTTACAATGGCGACACATCTTTTCAGGCCATTTCACAGTAACTATTCCCTTTGTGTCACAAAAACAACACCCGGCACCTTCACAGTGCTGGCAGGTGACTTCCACGTATTCTGGTTCTCCACCAGTCATCAGAGAATTTTATGAATGAGAACGTTAAATAATCGATTGAAACAATTTCAAAAAAGAACAACGAGCGGGCCTGAAGGGACTCGAACCCCTGGCCTGCGGATTAAGAGTCCGCCGCTCTACCGACTAAGCTACAGACCCGTTGTGCCATAACATGTTAGTTTAGCCCAGATATATAGTTTTCTTACACCCCTTTATACCTCCATAATCCAACCTATACCTGAATATGCCTGGATTCAGCCCGGCAGCGTCACCGGGGATCAGAACCTATCTCATTTGTGGTTGTGGGAGCGTTGGATACCTGATCCTTGAAGAACTGAAAAAGGAAGGTGGCAGACTGCTCTGTATGGATAGCAATCCTGAACGTGTTCAGGAACTAAGAGAGCAGAAGATAGAAGCATTTCTTCGTGATCTTACCGATCCTGACATGCTGCAGGGAATAGACCACTTTGATTATGCCTTTGTGGTCAGCGACAATCATGAAGCCAATATTAAAGGCCTGAAAACAGTCAGAAAAAAATATCCGCGGGTTCATATCGTTGCCCGAGCGCAGGATCCTATCAATGAAAAGCTTCTGATGCAGGAGGGCGCGGACCTCGTCCTCTACCCGCAACATGTAGTTGCACGAGCCGCAATAGAACATTTACACCGGCTTGAAAAGCACCACCTGTCCCGTGATCTCTTTAACCTCCTTGCCTCCTGGTCAGGTATCTTTGGTATTGTGACGCATACCAACCCTGACCCTGACGCGATCGCCAGTGCAATGGCTCTGGCAGCAATCACAAAACGGGCAAACCCGAACCTGGAAGCCAGGATCATCTATGATGGTATCATCGG
>CAYWHV010000048.1:0-11499 GCA_964458045.1 uncultured Methanospirillum sp. | reverse complement strand
CGTGGGTGATGATGGGATAGTTCTTGTAACCGCATACTGTCGTCGGGGACCATTTTGCATGTTCCAATCCCCGCTCCATGTATGCCTGTGCCTCGATCACAACCTTCTGGTTCTTCTCAAGTTTTACGATGGGGATATTGTCTTCTGCCGGTCCTACCACTGCATCCTGGGAGATAAGATCACCCGACATCACAACACCCGGACCTTCAACACTCATGGTGAGCGTGACCGTGCATCGTGGACAGCCGGCTCCATTACAGGAACACTGGCTGCGGGGAACAAAGCTGTCAGGATCAGTGACCAGCGGGATAAGACCCAGCCGGTGAGTCAGAATTTCGTCGAAGAGAGCACTGGTATTGTCGTAAATCTTGACGTCCTCAATTGCAAAGGCCATAACTTCGCTGACCATTGCACGGCGCAGTGCATTTGCAAACGCGATTGAGACATCACTGAGAACAAACGACGCAGCGTTCTCTTCAAGACTGCTGAATTCGATCTTCATCAGACTCTACGACCCCTTCTCCCGCCTTTTGGCCTGATTGAGTCGTGGGGTACCGGAGTTACATCTTCAATAAGTCCGATACGCATCCCTGCACGGGCAAGTGCACGAATTGCTGCCTGGGCACCTGGTCCCGGAGAACGCTGTTTTCCCCGGCCTGGGGCACGGACCTTCACATGAAGGCCATAAATTCCTTTTTCTCTTGCTGCCTGTGCAACATTACCGGCCATCTGCATTGCTGCATATGGAGAACTCTCGTTCCGGTCCTGCTTGACGACCATTCCACCTGAACTCTTGGTAATGGTCTCAGCACCGGTCAGATCTGTTACCGTGATGATGGTATTATTAAATGATGCGTAGATATGAGCAACGCCCCATTTTTCCTTCCCTTCACTCATGATTATCTCCCAACCTTTGCAATCCGCTGGCGTTCGGAGTGAATATCACTGACCAGTGGTGAAGAACCGGCGTATGTGATCTCTTCCTGTTCCTTTGCACTTACCGTGTATCCCGGAATGGTAACACGGCGTCCGCTTATTGCAATATGTCCATGAGTAATGAACTGGCGTGCCTGTTTTGGTGAACGTGCAAATCCACGACGGTAGACCTGAGTCTGAAGTCTCCGGTCAAGCTGCTGCTCTACCTTGAGTGCAAGCACATCATCAATATCTGCGTTCTCTGAAAGCATTCCGGAGCGCTGCAGAGAGCCGATCAGTTCATCCTTCTTCCGTTCAACACGTGTCTGTTCTGAACCGGTAGACTGCAGAGCAATGATCTCACGAGCTGCTTTGCGGTATTTCCGGAGTGCACCCTTGGCAATCCAGACTTCCCGCTTGTTTCTGAGACCATACTCAATAACAAGGCGGGTCTCTTCCTCAATACGGGAGAGTTCGAACGGACGCTTGGGTGTCTGGTACTGTTTGTGATTTTTACCTGGATAGCCCATGTTTCATCCCGCCTAGGCTTTCTTTCTCTTCACACCGACAATAAGGCCGGTTCTTCCGGTAGACTTGGTACGCTGACCACGGACTTTCTGACCTGTCTCATGTCTGATCCCGCGGTACGCACGGATCTTCTTGAGCAGGTTGATGTCATCATCAACGGTCATCATGACATCTGCTCCGAGCAGATGTCGCTTCAGACCGGTGTAGACGTCCTTGGGGCGGTTGCTCATCCAGACTGGAATCCTGTCGGCATAGTTACTGACGACTTCACGGATCCGGTCAACAGATGCTTCATCAAGTTTACCCATCAATACGTTCTTTTCAACACCTGCAGTTTCAGCAATGAACTTGGCAGTATGTCGTCCGACCCCTTTGATACCGGTCAGGGAAATAAGAACGGGCTTCGTCCCGTCAAGGTCGGTATTATGAACCCTGACAAAGTAGTTTATCTCCTGGTCATCCTGAGCCATGCAATGCCTCACTTCAGGGAATTGCCTGCGTGTCAGAGCGTTGAGGGAGGGATTTGAACCCCCGAGTCCCAAGGGACACAGGGTTAGCAACCCTGCGCCATACCTGGCTTGGCTACCTCAACATGCAAAATCGCATCGTATCGACACTCGCAACAGAATATCTGTTGCTACAGGAATTGTGCTTACTAATGTGGAAGGGAATGAGATATAAGGGTTATGATATCTGACTCCCATCATGGATCATTCAAGTACGGACCAATCGGTGAATTCCTGCCCCAAGAAGAGCAGATGTGACAAAAGGAAGGGCGATTGTTGCATCACAGAAACACTGCACTTTCCTGCAGGTGCATGACTCCTTTCCCCATGATACCGCTTCTTCAAACGTGCAGCCGGAAAGCCCACCATAATGTGGTGTATCAGTTGTATACTGGATCGCATAATCATGTCCCCCGCACCCGTGATCATGGATGGACGCAATAACCTGGGTCTGTTGGATGAAGTTTTTCGGAACCCCCCCGCCGATATAGATGACCCCTGTCTTCTCTGCGTGTTCAACATATCCGGTCAGTTGGTCTGCGTCAGCAAGTTGATCTATCATGATCAGGTGACCGTCCCTTCGTGCCATCACAAGCGCTATTCCAATAGACGAGTCACACAGGGCTGGGATAAATATGGGGATATTCAGACGGGCAGCTGTTGCAGTTATCGATCTTCCTGATGGATACTCGTTTGCAAGCCATATCCCGAGTAGCCGGATAAAATCTGCAGAAGAGCCTGAAAACCCGCCAAGTCCCTGCGCAAATTCTGCAATTTTAGCATCAACACCCCTGAACTGATCCTCATATGCAAAAACATCATAAATCCGGTCAATGCCTTGACTGAAGAGGTCCTGGTCATCGGCCATATGATGCCCGAGATAATGCCTGATACCTGCATGTTCACAGATATCATGAAAGATATTTGCCCCTGTGGAGACCAGCACATCAATATAGCGGTTTTCAAGCAGCGCAATCAGGCATTCCTGCATCCCGGCAGGAACCATGGCACCTGACAGGCCGGCAAGTATGGTAACACCCGGTTCCTCTATCATCTGGCTCCATACCGCAACCGATTCCCCGAGTTTTCGCCCCTGAAACCCGGTCATACTCATCTGTTTCAGGAGAGAGTCAACTCGGTTTTCCGGCTTTACCGGCTGCGTGGGGTGAAGATTCATACCAGCGGATTAACACTGCAGGTATTTGGAAATATCGAAAAAAAGGAGCATAGCATAATGCAAAACTTTCTGAAATATTTCAGAATGTTTGCCTATTACTATAATGTGCGTTTTGAGTGCACGCCGTGGAATAATCTTCTTTTCATTTCAATTATTCCAAGACGTGATGGAAAGCACTATAACGCCCGGATAAGGGATTCCCGGGTAACGATTCCGACAACTTTCCCATTATCAGTGACAGGAAGGCTGCTGATGTTCTTTGTAAGCATCTTTGACACAACATCCGGAATCGTAGAGCTCTTTTCAACACTCATAACCGGTGAGCTCATAATATCCTTGACCAGGATATTGCGTATCTGATGTTCCTGGTGCCGATCATCCACTGCCTCGCGGAATTTGGTCAGAGCAACTGCAACATCAGTCTCAGATACCAGTCCTGCCACCTTGTTGTCAGCCATGACAATGTATCTGGCAATCTTCTCATCAACCATCTTCCGGCGAAGATGAACCATCCGTTCTCCGGCCTCAATTACATGATGAGGATCAGTGACCGAGGAGAGTTCTCCTTCTGGAACCATCTTTGCGAGTAAGTCTCCATATGCTACCTGTCCGACAATTTTGTTGTCGTCATTGTATACAACAGCCAGTTTTGCCTGGTTCTGAAGAAGCGGAATCAGGACGTCGAGTTCCTGGTCCTCATATACAATGGTAAATTCGGTATCAATGGTATTGGAGACGTGGATCGTGGTTGGTGCGACTTCAGAACTGTGTCTGGCACCAAGTTTTTCAACTATCTTCTGACGGGATACTGTGCCGACCACTTCATCGTGGTGAAGTACCACGAGGGGATCAAGTCCGGTATCAAGCATTTTATCAAGGGCATCGGTGACCGGAGCAGACTTTGCTACCGTAACCGGTTTTGCCATCACGTCTCGTACAAGTATGGTATTGGTCATTGAACCACTTCCCGTATTATGTCATCTCTGGTAATTATTCCTTTTATGCCGTTCACGCCAGAGATAATCACACTCTGACAGGCAGTCTGTAACATGACCGCCACGGCTTCTCTGGTTCTCGCTGTCTCAGGAAGAGACGGGATTGTCGGCCTCATCATCCCTGCTGCGGTACCAGACCCCGCATTTTCAGGGTTATCTTCGTAAAAGGCAAGATCGCTTTCAGAAATAATCCCGATTGCTCCTCCATCATCAACAACGATTACTGCCCCTGCTCCCTTTTTCATGAGATCAACTACATGCACTGATGAGTGCCCGGGGGTTACCTGAACCGGCTCATGCATAATCTCACGGACCGGAATATCCAGTTGATCCACCAGATGAGAGCGCAAAATATCAGTTCTCGTCAGAATACCCAGAACCATCCCCTGATCAATCACCGGAGCTCCCGAGATAGTATGACTGACCAGGAGCAGGAGCGCATCACGAATGCTGCTGTCGGGGGATAAACTCACCAGATCAGTACTCATCACCTGACTCAGGGGGGCACTATCCATCTTCCGATGCCGCCAGTCTGGATCATTCCTCCGAAGACGAAACCCGATATCCTTCTTTGTGATGATTCCCTGTGCGCGACCTTCATCGACCACAAGGACCCTGGATATCTTATGCCTGAGCATCAGGTTTCGTGCATGTGAAACGGTATCACCCGGTTTTGCGGCATGTACCGGAGTAGACATCAGGTCTGAAACCAGCATCACTTATCTCCTGTCATTATTCGCCTGTGAGAAGGCTCTGACCAGATCAAACTCTGTGACCAGCCCGACCAGTCTGCTCTGATCGATTACCGGCAGGGCGCCAACTTTCTTTGCCATCATGGCCCGTGCTGCATCAGTTACGGATGCATCAGGTTCGGTTGTAAAAAGGTTCCCGCTTAACAGATCACGGACAGGAATATTCATGACCTCTGCAACGTTCCCGGTAACCAGTTTTTCAAATACTCTTCCGGTTCCGATGTACCGGACGATGTCTGTTGCGGTGATTATCCCAAATAACACATCATTTTTCACAATGGGAAGACGTCTGAACTGGTGTTCTGTCATCACCTTGGTCACGGTCGAGAGTGGACAGTCCGGCTGCTGAACCAGCAGGGATCGGGTCATAATGCTCTCAACCGGAGTTGCAGCATGTGACCGGCACAGGATCTTCAAAACATCCCGTTCGGTAACAATGCCATTGAGCACGCCATCTTCATCAACAATCGGAATACCTCCGATACGGTCACGAAGTATGATCTCAAGTGCTTCATTCAGAGTGGCATCAGGACGCAGAGTCCTGACATCTGTCTTCATGATCTTGCTGACGCTTTCATTGATTGCTGCGAGGAAATTCCCATCATGTTTGACATTGATGAGGTTGAAGAGCTCACCGCCGCCAAGAAAATCAATGACATCCCGTGCAGTAATAATTCCTTTCAGCCGATGGGTCCCCGGATCTACTATGGGCAATCTGCGAAATCCCCACTGAGTAAGGGTTTCTATTGCTCCAAAGATCCGCATGGTGGGCGGGGCCGAGATCACCTTCGACGTTGCTATCGAAAGAACTGTCCTGTTATCATTGTCATGATGTGAATGCATGAGATACCAGCCTTAAGGGTACACGGTGAATACATCCCGGACATCCAGCCGGAAATGAACGATCAGAAAACCGACAGATGTCAGGATTTAGGTCAAAAATTTATACCTCCGGGCAGAAAAGTGCCCGGAATCTCATATACCTGAATGAGATTGGAACATGTCCGGTTATGCAGGAACATCAGCTTCTGGCAGAAAAATCCTGTCAGATGCAGCACCTTACAACCGGTCGTCTTCCATGCAGTTCGGACATATGAGTGAACCGTCAACACTCGTCAGGTCATCAGACATTTGCCCGCATCTACTGCACATCCCTGAACCAATGTCGTCCGCACGGTTGATTACCACGAGTTCACCCATCAGTTCATTAATCTCGGTACTAACTGCAACGATGTCCCGGACACTCACAATACCTATCACGACACCTTTTTCATTGATGATTGGCAGTCTTCTGACCCGGTTTCGGATCATCAGGTGAGCAGCCTCCTCAACGGTTTTATCAGTACTAATCGTGATCAGGGGTGAAGTCATGATCTCGCTGACATGAACTTCACTCGGGCGCAGATCCCGGGCGACAACCTTGCAGTTAATGTCCTGCTCGGTAACTATCCCCACGGCAACGCCATCCCGGATGACAATACAACTGCCGGATGGATCCTTACTGCACATTTTCCGTGCTGCATGCGCTACCGTTGCATGATAATCAATAGTCTTGGGGTTCGTTCGCATTATTTCCCGCACTGGGACCTTGGTCTCGAGCTGGATCGTGTCACTGTTGTAGCTCATTACTGTCACCTCTCGGTTTCCCGGGCAGATGCATTGCTCTGATACTTATCGGGATCGGGTATTAATCCATCGCTCCGGTGACCGGTATGTAAAATATTAAGATCCGAGACAGGTGGGATGACAACAATAATAATACTCCCTGATCATAACCATGTAGACAGGCAGGCTTTTCGTTGGCCTGATTTCGAAAAAAACAGCCCAGGGACGTAACCACAATGGGAATAAGCCAGACTCTCTCGCGAATCCTATCAAATCTTTTTCAGAACAAGACCGCCCGTATAGGTATCTATGGCCCTCCAAATGCAGGAAAAACCACTCTAGCAAACAGGATCGCTGAAGACTGGTCAGGCACAGTATCCGGAACAGCCAGTGAGGTGCCACATGAGACCAGGCGGGCAATCAGGACAGGTAATATTACCATCACCGGATCAAACGGCCGGTCCATTACCATCGATATCGTCGATACACCCGGCGTAACCACCAGGGTTGATTATAAGGAGTTTATTGAGTACGGTATTGAGCGGGAGGATGCCATCACCCGTGCACGCGAGGCTACCGAGGGCGTGGCTGAAGCCATGCACTGGCTTCGGGAAGACATAGACGGGGTAATTTACATGATTGACGCGACCCTGGACCCCTTTGCACAGGTCAATATCATGATGATCGGGATTATTGAAAGCAGAAAACTTCCGGTGATCATAGCAGCCAACAAGATTGACCTCCCTGATGCGGCACCCCAGCGGATACGGACTGCCTTCCCTCAGCACCCGGTCATACCGGTTTCGTGCCGTGATGGAACCCAGATTGAAAGTCTCTATGAAGAAATGGTCCGGCATTTCAGGTGAGAAAAATGCAGGGTGTACGAATAGATCTCATATCAGAAGAACGGCTCGCACAGATGCCTTCAATGGAAAAGATACGCCTTATCCTGGATAATGTCCGTGAAGGTACCATAGTCATTCTTGAAAGCGGCCTCACACCTGATGAACAATCTGTCCTAATTGAGATGACCATGCAGGAGATTTTGCCGGACAGGTTTTCAGGAATTGAGATTGAGACATATCCTTCCAAGCAGCGGCCCGCAGGTGTTTTCTCCAGGTTTATCAGGGGAGATGATGAGAACCGAAGACTGACCGTTATCGGTCCGGCAAATCAGCTGAAGATGATCAGAAAAGACCGTGGCCTTATCAGCGCCTGGATATCAGGCAGGTGATCCATGCCCCATCGCTGCGCCGGATGTAAAACCCTGTTTCCTGATGCACGCCACCTCAGGGATGGCTGTCCGGTTTGTGGCTGTGGCAAGTTTGTCTTTGAGACCGGCAGAAAAAGAACACAAAAGGATGCACTCCCCCTGCATAGCCATGAGCCAGTAACTCCGGTAACTCAACCTGCACCGCAGACCAGCGAGCCTGGAAGCGCTCTACAGGAAGAACCATTAGAGCAGGATCCTGATTCCATTGAAAGTATCAGAATTCTCGAACCCGGCAGGTATGACCTGAACCTGTCCAGACTGGTCGAGACTGATGACCGGGTCGTACGGGTCGGATCCGAAGATATGTACCGTCTCGATTTACACTCGATGATACGACAGAAAAAGAAAAAGTAACTTCTTTTGCAGGTTAAGAGATATTATCCACCGCGTATCCCTTTGTTGCAAGAAGATTAATAACCCGTTGACGGTGGTTACCCTGTAATTCAATGGAGTTGCCTTTCACCGTACCTCCACAGGCCAGTTTATTTTTCATAAACTTGGAGAGATCTTCAAGATCAATATCTGTCGGATCCAGCCCTTCAATAACGGTGACTTCTTTCCCATACCGACGTTTATTCACTTTTACGTTTATACGCTGCTGTTCTTTTGCAACTTCCTCACAGATACAGAGTTCCTTTGGTAGCCCACATGTGGAGCAGATACCACCATTCATTACTTATTCCATCTTCTGTTTTACTATTAAATGCTTATCATAAAATATCCCAATATAAACCGGTTTTTCTCATCTATTGAAGGAAGCGGTTGTTGCAGTATATTATCTTCATCCATCCAACCTGTAAAGAATATGTCTGTCATGGTCCTGGGGACCGCTTCTCATGTCGGGAAAAGTACAATGGTGGCCGGCCTGTGCCGGATCCTCCGACGCCGGGGGATTTCAAATGCCCCGTTTAAATCACAAAATATGAGCCTGAACTCCTGGGTAACGGAGGATGGGGGCGAGATCGGAATTGCACAGGCGATGCAGGCACATGCAGCAGGCATCCCACCCTGTGTGGAGATGAACCCCATTCTTCTCAAACCAAAAGGGGATCAGACATCGCAGATAGTACTGCTTGGCAGACCTCACCATGATGTGCATGCCGGCGACTACTACAAAGTGACGGACAACCTGCTTACTGTTGCACTCGGAGCCGCAGAAAAACTCAGGAGCCAGTACGGGGCGCTCGTAGTGGAGGGAGCAGGAGGCGCTGCGGAAGTAAATCTCTTTGACCGCGATATTGCAAACATCGGCCTCGCACGGGCACTCAGGTTCCCGATCATCCTTGTTGCAGATATTGAACGGGGAGGAGTATTTGCACAAGTCTATGGAACGATCTCCCTTCTTCCGGATGATATCCGCCCGCTTGTCAAGGCAGTCATTGTCAATAAGTTCAGGGGAGATCCTGCCCTTTTCTCTGATGGGATGAGAATCCTTGAGGAACTCACCGGGGTTCCTGCAATCGGTCTTGTGCCGGTAACCGATGTGGATATCCCGAGTGAAGACTCCCTCTCACTCCAGGATAAAAAAACCAAAAATGCTCCTGTTGAGATCGCAGTCATCCACCTGCCCCGGATATCCAACTTCACCGACTATGAGGTTCTTGAGCGGTATGCGTCTGTCAGGTATGTAAAACCTGGAACCCCGCTCTCCGGGTTTGATGCCATCATCCTTCCGGGCACAAAAAATACCATCGAAGACCTGGAGGAAGTGATTGCATCCGGAACAGGGGTTGAGATCACAAATGCCCGGGCTCAGGGGATCCCCATCATCGGTATCTGTGGAGGGTACCAGATGCTGTGCGAACGAATCCTGGACTCAGGAGTGGAGTCAAAAGAGGGAGATTACCCGGGCCTTGGCCTTATCCCCTGCACAACGACATTTTCCGGATATGAGAAGACAACAGTGCAGGTGACCCGCAGATCATCAGGTCACGGGCCATTTCTTAAAAAAATAGCATCCGTATCAGGGTATGAGATCCACATGGGAACCACCTGCCGGGAAGATATCAGGGAGGCATTTTCAGGAGAAGGGGTTGTCAGTGAGGACGGGCTGCTTATCGGTACCTACATGCATGGCCTCTTTACTTCTCCTGATGTTGCTGCTGCATTTGTCTCCTTCCTCTGTGACCGGAAGGGACTTGCATGGACTCCGCCAACGCAGGAGAAAGACCCCTTTGATGCCCTGGCTGATCACATCGAGGCTCATGTCAGGATAGAGGAGATCCTTCCCTTTTTTAACTGATCACATTCATGATGCTGCGAAAACCCTCTTGTCCTGCATCATCACAGACTACAGTGATGACCTTTTTCAGGTCAACCTCAACAGTTGCCCGGCTCTTGTTACAGAAGGCCCGGGCAGGGGACGGGATCTCCTTTCCAGGGATTGCAAACCGGACCGAATGAACACAAAACCTGCACTTTTCGATATCTTCCCGTTTTGTCGGAAGGCATGGAACCGTTCCCTTCTCAACAGGGAGGGATCGTGTCGTGCTCATATCTCTTCACCAGGAAACGTAAGATCCATCTCCCCTTCGGTGCATTCAGATAATTTTTTCCTGAGATCTTCAAGGATGGATTTCTGTTTTTCTTTCAGGGATGCGAGTCTCTCTTTTCTCTTCTCCTCTTCCTGGTTCAGTTCATCAATCCTTTTTTCCGCATCTCCGATAGTCTGGGCAATATGATTTTTCTGTTCAAGGAGAGCGTTATTGTCTAGTTCCTGTTTCTTTGAATTCAGGTCTTCAGATAAGGTGTGCAGACTGGCGGATATCTCACTGAATTTTTTAGCATATTCTTCAGCGGACGTGAAAAGATGTTTTTCAAACGAGTTCTTCGCCTGCACGGCTCCAGAATCAATCAGACCAAAGAGGGGTTTTGCCGCTCCGGAGATCCTGCGTGCCATCTCATCATCATCACGCCGGGGTGATGAGGCAGCCTGGATGAGATCCTCCATGTTCTTTTCATCCTCCGGTTTCGCCTGCTCCTGAAAGGCTTTTGCTGCCCTTTTCCACACAGGTAGTGCGATGCGGATCTGGGACTCCCATGTTTCACGGGCTTTTTCTATCTGCTGCTTGAGCGATCCGGTCTTCTCTTCAAGATGCAGAAACGAGGCATAGGAATCTGAAGCAAGCAGATGTTTTAGATCTGACTCGGCCTTTTGGAGCTCAGTGTTGAGTTCAGATAACCGGGTTTCAAATTTTTTCTCTTCTGCGCCTGCCTGCAAACCCTCCTCACTGAAAGCATCCCGGTCATGCAGGAGACCACGCATATCAGCAATCTGCGTGAGGCGCTCTCGTGAGATGCGGATGATCTCCGTCATCTGGTTCAGTTCATGGCCCATGTGATCCAGGGTCTGTTTAAAGACCTTGACTTCATCAGGATAGAGATGGTGCAGATACCTGCCCGGCCCCCGGTACGCCTTGAAACATCCGTTAATGAGTCCGGCGACTTCCCGGTAAAAGACCTCATCATCGTCTGAAAAATCACCTTCAAGTTCACTCTCTATCCTTTTACAGAACTGGGGGAGAGCATGACGGTTGACCTGCTCCACTTTGTGGTGATGGGGTTCATCTGATGATTCGTCACCAAACTCTGTCAGAAGCTGGTGAAGATCCTGTTCATATTTCAGTAATCGTTCACGTGAACCCGTAGCTGCTGTATTCCGGCGGGAGATACAATCTGCTTCCTTCTCATCAAGCCAGGAGGGGAGCTCCTCCAATGATATCACTGATTTTGGTGATTTTTCTGATGT
>CAYWHV010000047.1:0-11748 GCA_964458045.1 uncultured Methanospirillum sp. | reverse complement strand
CACGGTCTTCGCACATACAGGAGAGCATCTCCTGCAGACGCTGATTCATCCCGACACCGCCGACCAGGATCAGTTCATCTTTTCCGGTCTGTGAAAGCGCGCGTTCCGTGACTTCAGTGCACATGGCAAAGGCAGTCTCCTGGAAACTGTAACAGACGTCTTCAAGCGGTGCTGAAGCATCTTTCGCAGCACTCACAAGGCCGGAGAAGGCAAGATCCATGCCCTTAACGGTATATGGCAGGGGGAGGTATGAACCATTCTTTGCTATCCGTTCCACTTCCGGCCCGCCAGGATGGGGAAGGCCCTGACTTCGTGCAAACTTGTCAATGGCATTCCCAATCCCAATATCAAGGGTTTCTCCAAATATCCGGTATCTGCCCTGCAGGTATCCCAGTACCTGTGTATTTGCCCCACTTGCGTACAGCACGACCGGATCGTCAAATCCTGATGCAAACCGGCCAATCTCAACATGGGCCACACAATGATTGACGCCGATGAGCGGCACACCAAACGATAATGCAAGTGCCCGGGCTGCGGTTCCGACAATCCGAAGGCATGGACCAAGACCTGGGCCCTGTGAAAATGCCACGGCTACCGGTGTCGGATTTCCTTTCAGTACATCTTCAATGACACTGGTAATGACGGAAGCATGATGCTGGGCTGCTTCACGCGGATGAATGCCGCCCGTCACGGGTTTATAGGGATGTGAGACCAGTTTTATCAGGTCATCATCAAAAAGAGCAGCACTGAGGTTCCAGGCAGTTCCCTCGATCCCCAGTACCGGTCCTGTCTTCATCAGGGTTACTTCTTGAACTCAGTGTATCCACACTTTCCACAGGTAACACGGTCCTTGTGTTCACCCATGAAAACGCCCGGACCACACCGGGGACAGTACCTGCGTTGAGGAACTGCGTTCTTTCCTTCAACCTTGAAATAGGCTGACCGCTTGACTGCGGCCTTCTCGGATTTTTTCGCTTTTGCTGCCATATTTCATCGTCCCCCTTAAGATGCCTCCGCAGCGTCACCGGACGGTGCATCCTGAGCATCTGCGTTGTCTTCTTCTTCTCCAGCCATTCCACGCTTTTGGATATACTCTGGTTCGATCTTTTTCAGGTACTCAGCAGAGGTATACACCCGTGCATCACCTGAAATCTCAGTTAATCCAAACCGGTTCTGGAGTGACCCGATCACGAGCTGATCCTTTGATGCGTTGAGCATTGCTGCAAGTTTCGCATGGACCATCTTGCGTGACGGGGTTGCTCCGGTAAATGTGATGTTAAACCCGACTTCTTTCCGGTTTAACAGGACATTTTCTGTTTGTGAAGTAATCATAATCTCCATAGAGATCCGTACTAGGTTGCCTGTCAGATGTTAAATACCTCGCGCGCAATCGGGGTGCTGACCTCTTCAAAACAGGTGAACAGTTCTTCTGCCCGTTTCTTCATTGCCGGAGTAATTGAAAGCATAACGACTCCTTCTCCAGGCTGACCATAGAGAATGATTGTTCCGAGTGGCGCGTGCATTGCCAGCGGAACAACAGCCAGGTCCTCTTCACCTTCAACCTGGATGATAGTCCCCGGACGGGTGGCTGCGACCTGTGTTGCATCTATCAGGTCTTCGGTAAGGCCCCCGGCCGGATTTTTGACCAGCATCTGATGATACTCAGGGATAGTCACTCCCGGATATGGCTGGCGCATGGTATGCCCGTCCACAATCGCAACCTCCGGTGGCCGGCCAGCCTTCAGCAGATTTGCCGTGACGACATCACCGACACTAAACACAGGTTTTCCCGGTAAAAGTTTGAGAACGTCCTCAAAAGAGTAAAAAAGGGTGCCAAATGGTTCTTTAAACAACTGGCGATGCCGGGCAGGAAGAATTCGCATCAACGGACCTTAAGGGCATATCTTCCAGGGAGGGTGATATTCATCCGGCGGGCCACTTCGCTATGTTCCGGATCGATGATGACCAGGTACCCGGTCCAGTCTGCGGTAAGATTAGAGGTTCCACAGATGGAGCAGGATGTTCCTTCAACAACCCGGTGACAGTCACGACAGACCATATGTTGTTTCTTCTTTCCGCCAGCCATGCTTAAATCGCACTCTTCTCTTTCTGCTCGTTCTTCATATCCTCTTCAAGCCAGACCAGGTTTCCTAGGCCAGCCTGTCGCATGGTAAGACCGATCTTGCTTTCACGAGGCTCGCGTTCATTCAGGCTCAAGGTAACAACCCGTGCACGCACAGGTGACCCGACACCAAGATGACGACCTGAGTCCTGACAGATCAGTTGTGAGTTCTTCTCATCATAACTGATGTATTCATCAGATATCTGACTCACGTGCAGCATTGCGTCAATCGGGCCAAGACTGATGAAGGCACCAAAACTGGTGGTTTCCACAACAATCCCTTCAATAATCTCCTGTAGGGAGAGACGAAGAGCCAGACCTTCAAAGTCAACATCATAGTAGACCGCACCGTCCCCGGGAACCATCTCCCCTTCTCCAATCCGGAGAACCTTGGTAACGGCGATGAAAATCCCGATCTCCTTGTCGATACTTCCTTCCAGCTGCTCCTGCAGCACATCCAGAATGACCGTTGTGAGATCCTCCCCAAGCCGGTGAGGAGGAACCCGCACCTTGTCAATCAGTTCCAACCGGTAATACATTCTATTATCTCCGAATCAACTCTAATTTCTGTTTTCCTGCAAGGCTGACAACAGGGAGGCCAACATCCAGAACCTGGTCACGAAGTCTCCGGTCATTGGTAACCACACCACACTGGAGATCCTTCGCACTCATCAGTATCTGTTCATCAGGAGTACCTTCCCCTGATGATGCGATGATCTCACATTTCTGTGCGAACAGAAGCCCAAGACGTGCAGCTGCTGCATGTTTTCCTTTTCCCCTTGCCAGTCCCTCAAGTTCCCTGATAACGATCTCCGGCACAACCATCCTGACAGAGCCGAGCATCCATTTCAGTTCATCCAGGAGGTCAATTTTAAATTGCGATGCCATGAGAAAGGCATTGGTGTCGATGAGGATGGTCACTCGATCAGTGTTCCCATCCCGATCAGTCGCCACCTTCCACCAACCTGCCTGCTGATAGCGATAGGTGACCCGATGCTGGCACAAACCGGTCGTTTGAGGACGACTTCAGCGGCATCTTTCCGGGTATTGCTCACCAGACCAACCGTCACGGCAGTGCCAACGGACAGCATCAAAGGCTCGCGCTGTTTGAGTGGTTCAATGGAAACCTCACTATTTGAGCCGACAACCCGCTCCATGAGTGTTACCGAGAACCACATCTTTTCCCAGACCGGCGGAAGTTTTCCCACATGACCGAGAACCTGTCCGGCAAGCATATCGCTCTTGGTAATTGCCGGGTCAAGTTTTGTACCGATGGCAAGAAGCCCTCCGGGAGTTGCAATGTGGACCTTCTTCTGTCCTTTGTGAATCTCTGTCACCTTGGTGATGATAGGCTCCCACTTGGTCTTATTCTCCACCTGGTTCTGGATACCCGGCCGGATTTCAATCTCGGCACCGTCCTCAATAAGACCTCTGATCAGGGATCCTCCCACAACACCGCCTTTCACATCCTTCCAGCTGCATCCTGGCCGGTTCACATCAAATGAACGGGCGATGAGCATGACTGGATCTGCTTCCGGATGGCGTGATGGTTCTGGAATGACTTCGTCAAGAGCCTGAATAAGTGCCCAGATATTGATATTTTTTTGTGCTGATACCGGTATGATTGGTGCATTCTCCGCAATTGTTCCCTTGACAAAAGCCTTAATCTCCTCATAATTCCGGATTGCTTCCTTGTGGGAGACCACGTCAATCTTGTTCTGGACGATGACAATTTTCTTAATCCCGACCAGTTCCAGAGCCATGAGGTGCTCTTTTGTCTGGGGCTGCGGACACCTGTCTGCTGCTGAAATCACCAGCATGGCACCATCCATCAGGGCAGAGCCTGAGAGCATGGTTGCCATCAGGGTCTCGTGTCCGGGTGCATCCACAAAAGAAACAGCACGAACAGGTTCGGTCTCACTGTCACACCTCGTACAGACCGGGGTTGTAGTCAGTCCCTCAGGTCCGCGGCATTTTCTGCACCGGTAAAAGACAGCATCTGCATATCCAAGTCTGATAGATATGCCCCGTTTCATCTCCTCACTGTGTCTGTCAGTCCAGACGCCGGTGAGGGTATTTACCAGTGTGGTCTTACCATGGTCAACATGACCGACCACACCAATATTGGTATTAGGAATCAGTTCTTCTGGCACCAGCTATTCAACCTCCTTACGTATTTCCATCGGATCATACTTATAGCCATAACCGCATGGACCAGGAACATATGCATTCTTACGAGGTACGCATATTCCTGGAACCGGTTTTCATCTATATCAGTTATCCTGCACCTGCACAGGCACCATCCAGGGATGGCGGCTCTTCCATTGCTTCCTGCTCAACCTGACTTCTTTCACGTTCAAGCCGTGCAAGCTGCTCCCCCCGGTCAATCTCACGTTCATTCTTATGGACAGATTCGGCCGGGATTAACAGGTCAACCCGGTATAGCAGGCCGGTTGAATCAAGTTCAGCAAACCGCTTCCCGCTTTTATCAACCAGCCGTGTAATAGTTCCGGAGGTTCCGGTGCGTGGATATCGCACAACCGCCCCGGCCTCCAGTATCTCCTGATTCATACTCTCCCTATTCCCCCTGCATACATTAAATGCTCTGTCCCCCTGATACCTGCTCTTCAGTGACCTGGTATTCAGTCCCGGTTTTTGTGTTCCGGTATTTGCCCGGGATGGTGACCGCACCGATGGTTGTCTCTGTGGGGTATGGCACAGTAAAAGTGCCATTGATACTCTGCGTCCGGTAGATAAATTCACGCCCGGTGTTTGTTTTTATTGGCAACTCCAGCATACCCTCACCAGGTATCTGTGCCCCTTTCACATGCTCGAAAATCTTCACATACCGAAGGTCATGCATATCTGCAGGAGTAGTCCGGGTACTTGACTCATAGATGAGCCGGTAATGATTCAGTGCCGGTACCGGCTCGACCGGATCCGTATACCCGAAGTTGGCCAGTATGACATCGTATTGTGGGTTTTCCTGTGCATTAAATGAGTTCGCAAGGGCTTTTCCGGCAGTGTAATTTGTCTGTGCCCCGTCAACGACAACCGGCGCATTCAGTCCTGATGCTGAAGGTTTCATATATCGCAGGAAGTACACATTGCCAGGTTCGGTATAAGTCCCGTCAAAGTTATGGAGACGGGAGATCATCGTCTGGTAGTACTCATTGGTGAGCAGCGGGTAGTTCATCCCTGACTTGGGATCATCCGGGCTTGGGAAAATGAATGTCCGCTGGTATGGATAGACACCGACCTCCGGGTCATCCCAGGTAGACATGGCCCAGAATTTCCCGGTATCCATCTCATAGTCGGTGATGACATATTTCGTCTTCAGGTTGTTAAGAATCTGGTCTGCCTCACTCTCATTCTGAGTCATGAAGAACCTGGCAGATCCATTGGGTCCGTTCACCCCGTACTGGAAGGGATTTGCATTTGGCATCCGTTTTCCAAGGTACGTAATGATATGCCCGTAATCCCACCATGACATGACCCCATAGGCACTATCAGGATAGGTGAAATTATTCTCATCATAGATGGCGAAATAGTCAACCCCTGGATCTGGCGTGTTCTTGTTCATCCATTCAGTCGCCTCTCTCCAGTCCGGGTTCAGGTTGTATGCCCCCATCATGAGATCGCGTCCCAGTGCCTGGTATGAGAAGAGGAGAGCCAGAACCAGAATAATTGCCAGCAATAAGTATGATCCGGCTTTCACAGCTCCTGATGAGTGGCCTGATTTTCCTCGTGAAATGTCATGGCTTTTCCCGGCTTTTTTCTTCCCGGACTGATGTTCGGCATCGTCTGGTGGGGTTTCCGGTTTCGGCCCGAAGGGAAGTCGTATGATATCAAGTGCAAATCCCACGGCAATTCCTGCCAGTATCGCAACCGGTACTGCCAGGTAGTATTCATATCTGATATGCTGACAGGTTGCGTAAAATATCACAACCGCCCAGATGAGGGTAAACGCATGGGACGGGCAGAGTTCTTTCCTGATCCGGTAAAGGAGAACGGCTGCTCCGGCACCAAAGAGAAGAAGACTGTACTGGAAGGTTCTCCATGCATCCTCCATGCTCCAGGGTCGTGCTTCCTGGATAGTCTTCCAGTGAATATCATCAGAACCAAAGAATGCATTGGCATTTGCCATCATATATGCAAACAGGTCAGGAAGGATGAGTGCAAGGGCAATAATTCCAAGAGCAGTTACTCCGATAATGGCGCCTACATAATACCAGTACGGCTTCTCTCTCAGCTGGTATGAAAATCCGAACAGGAGAACATTTGCCAGAATCAGGAGAGCATAGGCGATCGGATGTCCAATGGTGTAATAGTTCAGCCCTCCTTCTGAATGCACGCCGATGAAGAAGAACCCGATGATTGCGACGAGGAACGTTACTGAATTAATGACCAGTGCCGATGCTCCCAGATGCCCAATGTACCGCTGGAAGATAAACCAGACCGGGGTAAACATCCCGACGATAAGGGCAAATAATAACATGGTCGGCATCAGAGCCAGTCCGAGGACATACGTGATACCACATAATATTCCCAGGATAATAGGGATCTTCCAGGTATCCTTGTCTTTGAGATCGACCGGATGTTTCCTGCTGTATACCAGTGCAGCAAGATAACACAGACAAAAGAGCGTGCTGAAAAAGACTTCTCCGGCATGATGATCCAGGTATCCGTAAAATGACCTGAAGAAGAACTGCCCTGGCACAATGGCAATAAAGAATGCCGCTGCCAGACCCGCTTTCCAGTCCGCGACCCTGCTTACCAGGAGATAGATGACCGGGACCATGAGTGCTGCCAGCACACAGGGAAGGAAGAGTGAGACTGAAATGATCTCCGTTCTGGTAGCTGCTCCGGTAATCAGGCAGATGGTGGCTCCGAGGAAGGGGAAGAGTGGTCCCCAGTGCATGGGTTGCCCGTACGGGAAGTATGTCATCGGATCAAACCAGGCAACATTCGGATAGTTTGCGATTATCTGTTCAATCCTGCGCAACTGATAGGTCGGGTCATCCATGCCGACAAACATCAGCACATCGGTAGTTCCCGAGTACGCAGGAAGAGTTCTGATAATGAACGAAAAAAAAGTAATAAGGAGAACAATTGCTCCTAATATGAGTGTAAAGGGTTTTAGATATCTTGAATATTCCATCTCATCACGCTCGATCAATCGTATGAATACTACATCTGTTTTCCGGGTCCATATAGAAATTCATCTGGTCCTGTACGATATCCCTGATCTGATACCTGACTTCGTACCCTAATTGTTTGATCTTCGAGATATCAGCAAACAAAATGGGGACATCAGATGGTCTGAACCGCTCCATATCAAATTCAATTGGGATGGTTTTTTCAGGTGTCCTGACAAGGATACCGCCATCCTGTGGTCCGAAATCCAGGGTGCCGTCAAGTATCATCCGGTCAACTTTGGATTTTTCAAAATGTGAGCCAAACAGTGCCTCGGTATCAGGCTCCAGGGGATCTTTCAGGCATTTTCCGGTTTTCTTTGTGCAGATCTCCTGAACCGGCGTGCCACACGCCTCAATGCTATGGAGCAGGTAACTGAGAACTGATGTGGTTCTGTTTGATCCCTGGTTATAGACATCCCCTGGTTTCCCCTTCATGGCAAGGAGTTCATATCCATGCACGATATCGTCAATATGTGACCAGTCACGGAATGCATTCACATTCCCGATGGTAATTTTATCAGTCTCATCGCATCTGAAATGACTGACCTGGCTGGTAATGACTGAAGTGACAAACTGGATTCCTCTCCCGGCCCCTTCATGATTAAATGCCCGTGATACAATTCCTTTCAGGCCGTAGGTGTAAAAATAATTCCGGAAAAGATAGTCTCCGTATACCTTCGAGACCGCATATGGAGACATGGGTCTGAGCGGATTATTTTCATGAATCGGAAGCTCGGGAATCGTATCCGGTTCAGGGAAGATATTCCCGTATTTCTCTTTCAGTCTGGTATACTGCTCATCAGAGCTGATAACAAGCCCGTACTCCTCGCTGGTTCCTGCAAAGACCAGCACCGGGTCTGCTCCTTTCATCCTGACCGCTTCGAGCAGATTGTTTGTTCCAAGGCCGTTTATCTGGGCGGTTTCAAGGGGATGAGAAAAGGATCTCGGGACAAATGACTGGGCGGCCAGATGGAAGATGTAATCCGGTTCTGCAATATCTATCGCATTTGCAATCCCGGTCAGGTCTTCAAGACCTGCCTCCACATAAGTAATTGCCCGTTCGATCTTCTTTTGTGACACATTCTTAGGTATGGTGCCATCTGATCGTCTCCGCACCATTCCATATACCCTGGCCCCTTTGTCCAGAAGGTCACGGGCCAGATATGAACCGGCAAATCCACTGACGCCGGTGATCAGGACATTTTTATCATTCCAATTCATTCGATCTTATTCCCCATGGATCCCCTGGTTATATTCTGAAGTATATTCCTGAAAGCAGGTATGCACATACGTTTTGATTTGTTCCTTAAATATCTTGTAATCAAAAAGTTCTGCCCTCTTTCGTGCCTCATGCCCGAACCGGGCAGGATCAGTATCAACATTCCTGATGGCATCAGCGAGTTCCGCAGCTTTCGGTGCAACCAGAAAACCGGTATATCCATGAGCAACCGTCTCCTGGTACCCGCCTTCACAGACAGCAACCACAGGTTTTTCAGAGGCCATGGCTTCAAGTGGTGTAAGCCCGTAATCCTCATCAATCGCGGTTGTGAGAAACCCTCTGCATCTTCCGTACAGGTTCAGGAGTTCCTCATCCGGTACCGGGCCAAGGAAGGTGACATTCGGGGGGGCCTCCATCACAAGATGCTCATATTCCGGGTATATCCTTCCTGCGATGACGAGTTTTTTATCCGGGAGAAGACGGAATGTTTCAAGCTGGAGATCAATTCTCTTCCACTTATCAACCCTGCTGACCGAAAGCCAGAAGTCACCATATCCCAGGTTCTGATATTTTTCCAGGTGTATGGGCGGGTAGATAACTGTTGCAGGCTTCTGATACGCCTTCCAGATCCTCGTTCTGACAGTATGGGAGATACCAGCTATTGAACTGACATGCTTTTTCACATATCGTCGGTCAAGGAACCGGAAGAAGCCGAGGATTATCATGAATAGTTCCCGTTTTCCGACCGGCATTGATGCCAGGGTAGGATAATACATATCATAAAATGCCCGTCGTGGCGTCAGCATCATGTAGCAATGCGGGATCTTCTCTGACAAAAACCGGAGAGACATGTCATCGGTGGCAATATAAAAATCATAATCGAGGTCAAGATTCTTAAATAGTCTTATTCCTGCAATCTGACGAAGAGGCTCATCCGGGAGCGCCTTGTCAAGCGGAAAGAACCGGACTTGTGCCGCATCCGGATACATGGTGCACAAATCATCGCTGACCGACAAGCAGACGATGGTTGCATCCAAAGCCCGTGCCATGTCAATAAAGAACCGCTCCGCACCCCCCGGAATTTTAAAATCCATGCAGGAGAGGATTGCAATTCTCATCCCTGCTCCTGAACGGAATTGGCTATCTCGTTCATGAACCTCTCTGCAATCCTGTTCCATCTCATCTCTTCCGGTGGTTCAAACCGTTCCCCTCTGCCACGAAGGATCAGATCTTTCATAGCCTCCGCCAGCCCGTCATTATCACCTGGCCTGGTAAATCTGGTCCCTGCGTAGGTTCCAAGGCTTTCCACTAGTCCTCCCACCTGTGTCGCCAGTATGGGAAGACCGTATGCAATCCCGATGTGGGCTACCCCGCTCTGAGAGGCCCGGGTATAGGGAAGCACCAGGAGATCTGCGGCAGAAAAAAATACCGGGATATCTTCATCAGAAATATAGCGGTTCTCAAGAATTATCTTGTCAGAGACTGGCGAGTTTTTGATGCGGCCAAGAGACTCCTGGTCTTCCCACGCTTCCCCGGCAATGATGAGGGCGGTCTCCTCTAGTATTGAAGGAGGGAGTTTTTCAAATGCCTGAATAAGATGGGACACTCCCTTGTATGGCCTGAGCAAGCCAAAGAATAACAGGACAAATTTTCCCCGGACTCCCAGCTGTGATTTGCTTTCTTCTTTCCTTAAAATTGGATACTGGTCATAGAGTCCATGAGGGATTACCGCAATCCGGGACGGATGAATCCGGTACTGGGATGCGATCAGCTCCCGGTCATGCTCTGAGTGAACAATAAACCGGGAAGCGTTTCGCCGGATGATCCTCCCCATCGCCTTTGCGTACATCCGGAGCGGAAGGATAGCGTACTCCAGGGGATCCACCACTTCATGAAACTCAATGATTATCCTGGCTTTTCTGCCGGAGAGGAGGAGCAGGGCAAGGAACATGTGCACGACACTGGAAGTCCACCATTCAAAGATGACGACATCCGATCTCCTGATTCTCTGAGCCCCTGTTGCCCATGAAAATGGATTATACCAGTCAAGAACTTCGGCTACATAAACTGCATCTGAAAGACATACAGAGCTGGTGGAAATACCCACCCGCTTCCATCCGGGAAAAAGTCGTTTTGGGAGCATATTCCGGAATAGTATGGCATTGACTGGACTTTTTTCAGACAAGGCATTGCAGAGCCTGATGGTATAATAACTGATACCAGATAAAAATCTGGTTGACGGACCAACAACTGAAATAACAGGAAATGTGATTTTTTTCATTCTACGGTGACACTCTTTGCAAGGTTTCTGGGCATATCAATCTCTCTTCCCAGCCGGTTTGCAGTATGATATGCAAGGAGTTGTAAGAGCACGGTAGATGTCAGAACCTGGGTCCACATATGTGCTTTTGGAAGAGGGATTATCACATCAGCGATCTCTCTGACATCCCCGTCGTCTTCATTCCCAAATGCTACAATGGGTGTCCCCCTGGCTTTCATCTCTTTCATATTTCCAAGCATGACTTCGTATGCAGGTCCTGGTGTGCATATGGCAATTACCGGAGTATCCGGGGATAAGAGAGCGAAAGGGCCGTGTTTGAGTTCTCCGGCGGCATATGCTTCGGCATGGATATAGGAGATCTCCTTCATCTTCAGGGCTCCTTCCATCATGACCGGATAAAACACTCCCCGCCCGACATAAAAGAGATGCTCGGCCGTACTGCAGAGATCCACCGCTTCAGTCAGATCGGTCAGGAGAACCTGCTCTATAGCATACCTGGCGTGGTCAAGGATGTCATGACATCGTCCACCGGAGAGGATATTTACAACCTGCATAAGAACCCCGACCTGGGCGATGAATGATTTTGATGCAGCGACACTGATCTCCGGGCCGGCGTGCATCAGGATGGTATCATGTGCACTCCTGGTGATGGAACTATTGAGAACGTTAGTTATTGCAACGGTTTTCACGTTATTGCAGATTCCTTTCCTGATTGCTGCCAGTGTATCTGCTGTCTCGCCACTCTGTGATATGCCAATTATCACATCGCTGAAAGGGACTGGGGTATACTTGTATTCTGAGCCCAGCTCCAGCCTGATTGGGATGCCGCACGTCGGTTCTATCAGGTACCGGAATATCATCCCGGCATGATACGAGCTCCCGCATGCCACGACGGTTACCGATGATGCCTGACGCAGGGATTGTGGGA
>CAYWHV010000046.1:0-11754 GCA_964458045.1 uncultured Methanospirillum sp. | reverse complement strand
TCAGGTGATATATCAACCCGAAGATCCAGTCCCTTGTCCTCTGCACTCTTCTTCAGGGTTGTGCATACTGATTCTACTGCCTTTTGAACATTCACCGGTTCTTTTGCGATATTAAGTTCTCCTGCCTCGATTTTTGAGATATCCAGAACATCATTTATAAGTGCAAGCAGATGCCTGGCACTGTTCTGGACCATTCCCAGCTGCTTCTCCTGTTCCTTGTTGAGCGGCCCGGCAAGCCCCTGGAGGATGATACCGGTAAATCCGATGATTGAATTGAGCGGAGTTCTGAGCTCATGGGACATGGTTGCGAGAAATGCGGATTTTAACTGATCTGCTTCCTCTGCACGGTTCCGTTCCCTGATGAGATCCTCGTTTGTCGCTTCCAGTTGCCGTGTCCGTTCTTTAACCAGTTCTTCCAGGTGATCACGATACGAAGATAATTCGTTGTATGCTTTTTTCTTCTGCTCCTCTTCTTCCGTGATCTTTCCGATCATCAGTTCAAAGGAGTTCGCAAGTTCCTGAACTTCTCCCTTGGTATGCAGGTCAATCTTCTGGTTCAGGTTCCCGGTCTTTGTGATATCCCTGGTAACGTCGGTCAGGTAGGAGAGGGGGCGGATGATGGTCTTATCCAGGATGATAAGGGTGATGATACTGAGCAGGACCAGGGCCAGGAAGACAAAGAGAAGGATGATAGTCACCGACTCTGTCATCTCCTTCTCAATCTCCTTATACGGGATGAGAATGAGGAGCTTCCAGCCCAGCATCGGTGAGGTATAAAAGATAAGGAATTGAGATGGCAGCGTGAGGATGCCGTCTTTGGTTTTCAGAAGATAATCTGCCTGTTCAACTCCTATCTGGTCGTTGATGTTGGAAAATAAAGTGCTTTCATTCTTCGATGCAAGGATTGTGCCGGTTTCATCTACCAGCAAAATCTCTCCGGATCTTCCGACATCAAACGTCGATATATACTGAGTCAGATTGGAGAGGGTGATATCCGCTCCAAGAACACCATACACGGTTCCGTTCGGATATTTCATAGCCTTGACGATGCCTATGTTAATATCCGGCGATGTGACTGACTGGTAGGGTGCAGTCCTCATGATCCTATCAGGATGCTCCTTGGCAAGGATATACCAGGGCCGGTCCCTGGGGTCATACTGGGTCGGTCTTGGTCGTGGGTGGGATCTGACAAATGTCCCGGACTCCCGTCCCATGTAAACCGAATTGACCGACGGGTGAGTGAGGCGGAATGCATTCAGGGTACTGATTATGTCTGCTTCCCGCTCACCGATTTGATATACAAATGAATATTCTGAAGCATTGAGAAAGCTGGTAAACCCGGTATCATCCGGATCGGTGATGATATCATGTAACAGGAGTTCAGAAATATCCTGTTCAACTTCCCTGATGAAATTTGAGAGTGCAAAATCGATGTGCCGTAATTGATTCTCCGAGTCAGAACGAATAGTCTCGGTATTTTTATCCTGTAGGGATGACGGCATGATAACTCCGAGAGAGACCAGCACGAGAGTAATGATACACAGGTATAAGAGCAGGACCCGTGTCCGGAGTTTCATGATCGGAGTATTTATTTTTATGTTATATAATATCATCACTCACGTCGTCTTCTCTTCACATTTGAAGGAAAATCGTGCGTTTTTACAATGGTTGAAGAAGTACTCAAATACTCAGAGGTCTATTGACTACTATTGGAAACTGATGGATCATGTTCAGGAACGGATATGAATACGTTTGACCAGAGGGGAGACTGGCCATTGGGGAGAATTAGGGAGGTATTCTCTTTGAATGTCCATTTTACTTCAGGCATGCGATACCATGGAAGCGGAGGCTCGCATGATACCTCCTCCTGATTCAAAAAACTCTCTCATTCCATTGTTCCTTGGAATTTCACTTGTTTTTATCCTCATTGTCCTGATTGGATACCTGGCAGTCCACAGTCAGCAACAGGCTGCCGAGGAGCAGATTTATACTGAGCTGGAGACTATCGCAGAGCTGAAAGCCGGAGCAATCGCTGACTGGTATCAGGAGCGGCGATCTGATGCAGAGGTCGCTATGCATAATCAGATGCTTTTTCAGTACCTTCAGAATCAGGAAAAACCTGGATCATCTGACCATATCAGGGAAGATCTGACCGCCTGGATGGACAGCCTCGTAAAAAATTATTATTACCGGGGTATTGTGCTTCTCAACCGGACCGGGGATATGATGATAGCCGTTCCTGCCTCTGCATCGGTCACCGAACTGAGCAAAAACAATACCCTGAAAAAGGCCCTTCGTTCAGATACTCCTCTGTTCACCGACCTCTTTTCGGACCCGGTCTCCAAAGATAAGTTCATGGAGTTCTGGGTTCCGGTCCGGCTCCGTGCAGGGGAGTCATCCATTGGTGTTCTTGTTCTTCAGATGGACCCGGCACAATACCTCTATCCACTCATCCAGACCTGGCCCACCCCAAGCAGGACTGCTGAATCCCTTATCACCCGGCTGAACGGAGACACAGTCCTGTTCCTCAATGATCTCCGTCATGTCCCGAATGCAAGCCTTTCTCTGACGGTGCCGGTATACGAGGATGATATACCGGCTGTCATGGCTGCAAAAGGACAACAGGGGATCGTAACAGGGAATGATTATCGGGGTGTACCGGTTCTGGCCTATATTTTAGAGATACCAGAGACTCCCTGGTTCATCATTGCAAAGATTGACCAGGATGAGATATATGCTCCATTCAGAGAGCTAAGTCAGCTGGTGACCGGTGTAATAATCCTTCTCCTCTTTGTTGCAGGCCTCGTAGTGCTGGTATTCTGGAAGACCAGGGAGAATGAATTTATCAGTCACCAGTTGCAGCAGAAGCAGCATGAGTTATACCTGGCCGAAAGAGTCCGTCTGTTCATGCAGCAGGCAAATGATGCTATCCTTATCCTTGACAAAGACTGGCACATCCTTGAGGTCAATGATGCTGCAGTACAGATGTATGGGTATTCCCCGGAAGAACTGAAAGGGAAAAAATTGTTCGATCTCCGGTCAGACGATGCAAAAAAGGATATCCAGGAGGATTTGGTTCGCCTCTCAAAGACGAATAGTCTTATTATTTCAACAGATCATCAGAGAAAGGATGGTACTATCTTTCCAATTGAGGACAGCATCAGGATTGTCGATATCCTGGGAACACGCTATATCCAGGCGATAATCAGGGACATTAGTGAGCGAAAGAGATACGAACTGGAACTTCTTGATAAGAATGCTGAACTCTATTCGCTCAATGAGGAGGTCAGTGCCTCCTATGAGGAGCTGGCATCACAGGAGGAAGAACTTCGCGATCAGATGGAGATGCTTAGTGAGCGGGAGCTCGAATTAGTCGAGATGAATCACCGCCTCAATGAAGCACAACAGACAGGTCGTATTGGTATCTGGGAATTTTATATCCGGACAAATAAAATCTGGGGAACAGAAGAGGCACTTCACATCTACGGGCTGCCCCCTCCTCCGGACGGGATGTATGACATTTCTGTTATCATGAATTGTATCCCGGACCGGGTTCGGATCTCCTCAGCTATTAAAGATTTAATCGAGCGGAACATTCCTTATGATACAACTTATCTCCTTCACCCTGCTGATAAATCACCTGACCGATTCATATCAACCATTGGGGAACTACAGTATGATGAATCGAACAATCCTTACAAAATATTTGGAATAATCCAGGATATAACGGAAAAACACTGGCTGGAAGAAGAAGTTAAACAATATCAGGAGAAAGTCTTTGCATTGTTTAATTCTTCCATTCTCGGTTCAGTCTTTAGTGACCTGCATGGCACCATTCTTGAGGCGAATGATGAGTTTCTCCGGATTATCGGGTATACCCGTGAGGAATTTATCCAGGATGGAGTAAATTAAACCAGGATTACTCCCCCGGAGTATAGTGACCGGGATACTGAAGCGATGGTGCAAGCACAAAAGACCGGTAACTGTCCTCCCTATGAGAAACAGTACATCAGGAGGGATGGTACCCGGATATGGGTACTAATCGGGTATGTTCTGGTGGGCGAGACCAGGGACCTGGCGGTTGCGTTCGTCCTTGATATCTCCCAATTAAAAGCAAATGAGGAAGAGATACGATCGCTGAATCAGGTTCTGGTAGAACGGGTCATCGAGAGGACAGATCAGGTACAGTTCATCAATGAGGAACTCCAGGGGGAGGTTGAAGAACGACTATCTGCAGAGAAGAAGCTTCAGGAGGCCCTCTCTGTATTGTCTGCAACCGTCGAGTCCACAGCTGACGGGATCTTTGTAGTGGATGCAAACCGGAACGTCTCCGTATACAATAAGACATTTGCAGATATGTGGCAGATACCTGATGCTGTGCTCCGACAAAAGGATGAAAAGGCTATCCTGAAAGAGCAGGTAAAACAGGTTAAAGATCCTGAAACCTTCTGCTCAAAAATTGCCGAAATCTATCAGAACCCGGAGATTGAATTCTTTGACGTCATAGAGCTTGCAGATGGGCACATTTTTGAACGAACCTCAAAACCACAGCGGATAGGATATACGATAGTCGGCCGTGTCTTTAGTTTTCGTGATGTGACCATCCATAAGGAGATGGAAGTCCAGATAGAAAAGTCGCTTCATGAAAAAGAGATTCTTTTAAAGGAGATTCATCACCGGGTCAAGAATAATATGCAGGTTGTCTCAAGCCTCCTCTTTATGCAGTCCCGGTTGTCAGAAGATCCAAGGCTTAAAGAGATCCTGCTTGAAAGCCAGAACCGGGTCAAATCCATCGCCCTGGTCCATGAGGAGCTCTATCAGTCCATGGATCTTGACCGGATTGATTATACCCGGTACCTGAGAAAGATAACCCGGAATATTTTTGATACCTATAAAGTAGATACCAGCCGGATATCAATCTCATTACCAGAAAAGTCAGAATACCTTACGATTTCAAAAGCAGTGCCATGCAGCCTCATTGTCAACGAGCTCATCTCCAACAGCCTGAAACATGCATTTCCTGAAAACCGGACCGGAGCGATACGGATCGAATTCCAGCTCCAGGATGGGATGTACTCGTTCATATATGCAGATGATGGGATCGGTATTTCCCCGGAGATGTCCCTCAAATCACCAAAAACACTGGGTCTTGAGCTGATACAGGGACTGGTAAAGCAGTTGACCGGAACAATGCAGGTTTATCATGATCAGGGGGTCAGGTATGAGATTTTCTTCCCTGAATGATCAGCCGATACTTGTCCGAATCCTCCTCTTCACTCTTTTTTATTTCATATTCGCGAAGATATGTCTCAATTTCGGGATCAGTTACGGGAATGTTTCACCGGTCTGGATTCCATCGGGCATAGCTGCGGCTGCAATCCTGCTCTGGCGGCTCCCGGTTCTTCCTGGTGTCTGGGCCGGTACTACCCTTGCAGTTCTTGGAACTGGTGTCACTCCCCTGTCTGCATTCATGATGGGCGGTGGAAACTGTATTGAGGCGCTGGTTTTTTACTCCCTTTATCGTCTGTACCAGGGGGGAGTATTCTCCCTTATTACACCACCAAAGACCTTCTGGTTTCTCCTCATAAGTGCTTTATCTTCTCTATGCGGGAGTACCATCGGTATTATCACCCTCTTCTCCCAGGGATATCTGTCTGGTGATGCGATTCCTCTGAACCTGTTTACCTGGTGGCTTGGCGATCTCTCTGCAATGCTCATTATAACACCCCTCATTCTCTCATGCTGTCCGGAAACTGCCCCAAAACCAGCAGCGAACCAGTGGGCTGAATATGCTCTGTATTACCTGATCCTCCTTCCTGGTTCATATCTCATTTTACTTGGGACCTCTCCCTATCTGTTCCTGATTTTCGTCATTTATGCCGTATTCCGCTTTTCTTTTATCCATGTCCTCCTCACCCTGCTCCTTGGTGATCTCATAGCCGTTAGTATGGTCTGGATGAGTCATGGGGTATTTTTCAGCCAGCCACTTCCGTATAGTCTTATCTCGATACAACTTTTCATCGTGGTCACCTCAATAACCGGGCTTTTTCTCTATTCTGTCGTTCGGGACCGTCTCAATGCTCTTCTTGAATTTCAAAAACTCAATGATTCCCTGCAGGAACAGATAGAAGAGCAGACACGAATCATCCGCCAAAGTGAGGAACGATACAGATCACTTGTGGATAATGTGCCTGATATCATTCTTGTCCATCAGAATGGGAAAATTCTCTATGTGAATCCTGAAGCTGCCCGGATGATGGGATATTCAAATGAAGAACTCTATGGAACTTCCCTTTTGGTTCATGTTCCCGAGGAGTATCACCCCATTCTTGTGGATGCGATTCGCAGACGGATGGAAGGAAAAGAGATTCAGCCTTACGAGATTGAAGTCTTTTCAAAAGAAGGGGGAAGGAGAAATGTTGTTGTCAGGGGAACGAAGATCCAGTACCTGGGAGCACCTGCCTCACTCAACGTTCTGACTGACATTACCGACCGAAAGAGGATTGAGGATCAGTTACGGTACCTGAATGAAAACCTGGAACGGCAGGTTGAGGAGCGGACAAAGGAACTGCATACCTCATTACAGGAGAAAGAGGTCCTGCTCAAAGAGATCCATCACCGGGTCAAGAATAATATGCAGGTTGTATCCAGCCTTCTTTTCATGCAGGCACGATCCACACAGCAACCGGAAGTCAGAGACATTCTTCTTGAGTCGCAGAACCGGATTAAATCAATTGCACTCGTTCATGAAAAGCTCTACCAGTCACGGGATTTTGAGAAGATCAACTATAAAGATTACCTGGATAAAATCGCCCACCATATCTTTGAGTCATACCAGGTCCGTCCCGGGAGTATTCGTCTGGATGTCAGGGCAGAAGCGGTATTTCTCACCATAGAAAAAGCAGTGCCGCTCAGCCTTATCGTCAATGAGCTGATTACCAATTCAATAAAGCATGCATTCCCTAAAGGCGGGCCTGGAGAAATAATAATTCATTTCTCTCTTGAAGATTCCCGGTACCTGCTGATCTACCAGGACAGCGGAGCAGGAATTCCTGACGAATATTCATTTGAAAAGAGATCCACTCTTGGTATGCAGTTAATCCAGGGGCTTGCCGGACAACTTGACGGAACTATCAGGTATGACAAACTGAAAGGCTCCAAGTTTATTATTGATTTTCCTGCATGAAAGTCTTGTTTGCCCGGCTCTTTTGCCATGCATGTTCGCCCAACAGATCACATAATTTAAAAATCCTATGATCACAATCTCTATCTCCTTGCATGATAACTATAAGATATCAGAATGGGAACAGCATCTGGTGCTGGTATTGAGATGATCATGAACAAATTCAGAGAACGTTTATTGCATCATCGCATCCGTAACAGAGGCAGCGAGGAATGAATACAGCCATCCGGATACTTGTTGTTGAAGATGAGTTTGTGACCGGCCTTGAGATACGGGCACGTCTTGAAGACCTTGGGTATGAGGTCCTGGATATTCTTGACACCGGGGAAGAGGCTGTCAAAAAGGCTGGAGAGCTCAGGCCGGATGTCATGATCATGGATATTACCCTCCGGGGAGAGATGACCGGAATAGAGGCCGCTGATACCATTCGCAGAGATTACAATATTCCGGTCATCTACCTTACTGCCCATTCAGATGAGGCAACGGTCCAGAAAGCCGTCCATTCAGAGCCATTCGGGTATCTCATAAAACCCCTGGATGAACGGGCATTGCATACGACGATCCGGATGGCTCTCTATAAACATGCCATGGACAAGGCCCTCATGGAGAGTGAAAAGCGGTATCGTGCCATGGCAGAACTCTCTGAAGATCTGCTTTTCATTCTAAACAGGGATAGATCGTTCGCATTTCTCAATTCTCATGCCCGTGCTTTCTTTCATGCATCTTCCGAGCATCCGCCATATCCTTCTCCACATGAGATTTTTCCCCCGGATCTTCTTGATAAAATTGAGCTGCAGATCTCAACGGTCTTTGAATATGGCAGTTCCCTTCATGCAACCCATCATTTTACCTATCATGAGGAGGATTTCTGGTTTGATTGTTCGATCGTCCCCGTTATTACAGCGGACGGTGTTGTTCAGGTAATCGGCCAGTTCCATGATATATCTGCACTGGTCAGAATTGAAAAAGAAGTGGAAAAGAAAGGCCTTGTTCAGATTGAACATAACATGGAGCAGTTTCAGATCCTCAACGACCGGATCAGAAATCCTCTTGCGATTATTATGTCCCTAGCATCACTGGAAGACACAGAGGATAATGCAGAAATTGTTGAGCAGGTGAAACGGATTGATGCCCTGGTAACCCAGCTGGACCAGGGATGGGTTCAGTCAGATGCAGTCCGGTCGTTTCTTTTAAAACATTATGGGCATGGGAAACCAATAGACTAATCACGGCTACTTTCCTTCAGATGCCGGACTCAGGTTTCTTTCCTGCAAACATCGTAACCATTAACTCATTATCATCCAGTAATCTGAATTCTGGTTCTCTTCCGGAAAGATTCAGACATTCAGATATAATTAAGGGGATCCCTTCTCCTCGTTTTTCCATGTAATGAGAACGGGGAATCGAAGATGAAAATCCCTTCACCGGGATTTCAGACAACAGAGATGTGATGAGTTCATTTCGTGTTATCTGCCGGTATGGGAGTGTGTCAATGGATATGGTATTTGGGAGACTTCCCGGAGAATAGATCTCAAGCCGGTCATCGAATATAAAAAACCGGATCTTGGATCCATAGATTGAATAATCCCGGTGAGTAATGGCATTGACTATCGCTTCAAATACTGCAATCTCTGAAAATGTCGGATAATCTATCCTATATGGTATCTTTTTTGCCATCACCTGATTATTTCGTCTCAAAAAATGTATTGCATCATCGATCTGAACATCAAGCGGACCGGTTATCTTTCTGGCATCAATCTGGGCATTTGCATCTCTATGAATTCCCTGGTAACATACCGCTTCGATATAAGCCCCGGTCAGAAATTGATGTGGCATCCGGGAACAGAGGAGAGTTCCGGCAACAGAGGGACGAATTGCTCCTGTATCCTCCCTGACAAGAATATTCCTTTTTAATAAAATTTCAGATGGTTCCTGCACGACTGTATGCAGAAATCGCTGCCAGAGAAATGGATCAAGATCGTCAGGGGTTGTTCCAGGAACCGCTTGTTCATCAAACCGGATAATTCTCATATTTCATCCGCAAGTTCATTCCTGCCCGGACCTGCAATACGTTTCTCTTTCCATCGTATCTCTTTCAGCTCGAGGGTGCTGTCTTCACCCAGTTGAACGCGTCTGATAAGATCCTCCGGGTTATCATACATACATCATCCCGTCTTGTATTCTCTCATAGTATTGGCCGGCACTCTATATGCTCTTTTTTACTTCCCGCTGCTGTCAGATCCTCATACTGTCATACGTACCTTTAATTTTTACACAAGCTAATCCGTACTTTCTGTATGAGTACCCCATGCATCTTCTGTTCACCGTCACCGGATAAAACACTCTTCTCGAATACGTATGCCTATTGCCGGTTTGATGATTATCCGGTAACTCCCGGACATCTTCTCATCATCCCCTATCGCCATATTAGATCATTTTTCGATGCAACAAACGAGGAACAGGCTGCAATGATGGATCTCGTCCGGTCAGGAAAGGAGTATTTACATGAGAAATACCATCCCCAGGGTTATAATATTGCAATTAATGACGGGGAGGTAGCTGGTCAGACGGTTATGCATTTGCATATTCACCTGATCCCACGATATCCGGGAGATATGGAGGATCCGAAAGGCTGGGTACACTCAGTTATTCATGTCAGTGAGAAGATGCTGAAAGAAAAAGATAATCTTCAGTCTTCCATGAAATTGTAAGCACAATCAGGAAAGCCTGATCCAGAATGGGCTGGTACATGGTACGGAATGGCTCAGGTTCCCAATATGAGAGTACTCTGAAATCCCGACATTCGAAAGAGGCGTAGAGAACGTCCTTATCAGGAAAGGCACAATATTATGATCTTAACCGGCAGATAATTTAAATACATACTCCACAGAGAGGATATGAGATACATGTGATACCCTTCGTTCTTCTCCTCTCATTTATCCTGCTCATTCCTCTGTTCATCGGTGCAGCAGTTGCCCTGTTTCTCTGGTATCACCGGCGGGAGATACGGGATGATATCGCCATCCTCTCCCTGGCCGGGTTACTCCTTGGAGAAAGTCTCTATTCTGCAACCTACAGTAACGAATTCCTGCTTCCTGATCTGCAAGTGTTCATGTTTCTCGTCTTTTTTAGATATTGTGGTATGATGATATTCCTGATATCCATGGTCTGTTTCTCTTTCAGGTTTATCGGATTCTGGAACAAAAAAAGTAGAATTATTCTCGGCATCATCAGTATTCCTGGGATTTTATCGCTTATTATTATTGGAACAAATTCTCTTCATCGTCTGTATTATCCTAATATTATCCAGATAACTGCAGATATTCCTCACTTTGGTCATACGAATGGGATCCTGTACATGCCGGTCCAGCTCTATGCCCTGCTGGTTCTGGTTCTGATCAACGGAACCCTTCTGTACTGGATGTTCTCATCACCCCGATCCTATGGCTCTACCATCTGGCTCATTTTTATCGGTGCTCTCTCTCCCCTGGTTGGGCTGATCTTATATCTTGTCGATATCCGTCCGTTCGGCTTTGTCAACCTGGTTCCATTCAGTCTGATAATCACTGCGATTGTGTGTACCCTTGCCCTGGTGAAATATCGGCTCTATACCCTCAGGCCACTTGTCTATCGCAGCATCTTCAATGAAATCCCTGCCGGGATCATTCTTCTGGACACGGAAAACCGGATTATCGAGATGAATCACATCGCACAGGAACTTCTAGAGATTAAGAGGCCTGATATCACCGATCTTTCCCTTGATACCCTGGTCCCTCATGACCATCCGGTTTTCAGATTCATCGACGATGCAGCCCGGGATCATGTAGAGTGGTCTGCCGGGGACCGTTCACTGTACCTGACAAGAAACTCCATCTCCGGGCTCAAGGGCGAACATATCGGGACGATGATTCTTCTCACTGATATTACCAGGCAAAAGGCTGATGAGGAGGCATTACAGCAGAACGATCTCATCCTCCGGAGCACCTTTGATGCAACTAAGGATGGTATACTGATTGTCAATCAGCAGCATCAGGTGATCGCTTCAAATGACCGGTTATTCTGGCAGTGGAACATTCCTGATGCCTACCGGAATTGTACCGATGGAGCAAAAATCCTTCAGCGAATCCAAAAAGAGGTAGAGCCTTTTTCATCGTCAGTAACCCTGCAAGAGGCAATGGCGGATAATACGGGAACTCACTCTGACATCGTCTCCCTGAAAGATGGGACGGTTCTGGAATGGTATACATCGCCGCTCATCATCACCGGACAGCACATGGGCCGGATATGGACCTTCCATGACATAACCGATCTGAAAGAGAAGGAACGATCTCTTCAGGAGAGTGAATCACGGTTAAAATTAGTCCTTGACAATGCTCCTGACCTTATCTGGCAACTTGATCCGAAGGGTAATTTTACCTATGTGTCCCCGTCATGGACCCGTGTCCTTGGGTATGCAGTAGACTATGTCGTCGGCAAAAACTTCCGGTTTTTTGTTCATCCTGATGACATCGCTCTTTGTGAGCAGTACCTTGAAAAGTCTCTGATGAGTACGGAGACACGGCCCGGAGTAG
>CAYWHV010000045.1:0-11818 GCA_964458045.1 uncultured Methanospirillum sp. | reverse complement strand
AGGTCTGCTGGTCATCAAGGAGCCGTGGCCGTCGATGATGCGAACCGTCTACAATAATCCTGAACGGTATACCCAGTACTGGAACCAGATCAATAACTTGTATACCGTCGGTGATCTTGCAGTAAAAGACGAGGACGGGTATATCATGGTCCTTGGCAGATCTGATGACATCATCATCGTTGCCGGGCATAATCTTGGAACGGCAGAGGTCGAATCAGCGCTCGTCTCCCATGAAGCGGTTGCAGAAGCTGCTGTTATCGGTGTTCCGGACGATGTGAAAGGACAGGCAGTCAAGGCCTTTGTCATATTACGGCAGGGTTTTGAACCAAGTCAGAAACTCGTCTCCGAACTGACATACCATGTCAGAATGACCATCGGCCCAATAGCCATGCCATCCGGCATAGAGTTCATGGACAAACTGCCAAAGACGAGAAGCGGAAAGATCATGCGACGTGTCCTCAAGGCAAAAGAGATGGGGGTTGACCCCGGCGATATCTCTACCCTTGAAGAATAACCTTTTTTTGAGTATTCCTGCCCGTACCAGATGGGGAGGGTCAGAATATTTCACCCAGATAATCGTGATAATACCCTTATTTTTAAAAAAATGACCAATTTGGATGATTCAGACCCTGAACCAGAACCTGACAGTCTCCAAAGTACCCATAGCGGCCTTCTATGGAATCACATATTCGACCGCTATGCCCGGATCTTTATTAAGACGAGAGAAAGTATGACTGAAATAAAAATATATTTAGAATTTTATATTTTATCTAATGAATCCCTTATCAAAACAAGACCTTTATAGAACTCTTCAAGATATTCGTCCATATTCAGGCTTCCTTCCTGAAAAGGACAGTCGAGTTCCATTATTTTATTAATAATATCATTCCCAGGCATAATCAAATCAATGGGAACTCCTGCCAGTTCAGACCCCTGTATCAATGCTCTCCGAAACGGACCAATACAATAGGCAATGCGTTTTTTGTATGTATCTTTTGTTTTATGCAGGTACCCGGCCACCCGTTCGGTTTCAATCCGGAGAAAATCCTCCTGAATGGAAGTATCCTTCACTTTTCCCAGCATATACTGGTAATGAGCGTAGGGGTACATGGTCTCCAGTTCTGCCGGGAGGATACCACAGGTTCCAAAAATTACAATGTGGTAGGAATCAGGCTGCAGCACCTCATCGATGATCTTTCGCATGATCCGGTGACTGGGACTGGTGCTGTAGGGTTTTCGCACCGCACAGGGGATAAATATGGCAATATCTCGGGGAGGCACCTCATACACATCGATGATATACCGGTATGATGCTTCAAATTCCGGAAGATAAAAGGGTGGATCGGTCAGTATCCTGTCAGATGATGAGTCCTGCAGAGCGGGTTTCGGATCTTCCATTCCATAACAATGAACATGAAAAGGCATAATAGTTTAATGCCAAACTCTTTACACGAATCATGAAAATTTGGCTTAAACTATGAAGTTCAATTGATATCCAGGCTTTATAATACTCTTCGTTTCACTTCGAATATTCTCCTCATGCACATCACTATAAATCCTATGAGAGAACACCATTTCCGGAAATCATACCCATAAGAAAAGAAAAAACCTGCACATACTATCATGAGACCTGACCGACCAGCTATCACCGAAGCCATGCAGAACAAAGTTCAGAAATTGATTCAGATCCTGCAGGATGAGGCTCCTCTTCTCATTGCCTATTCAGGTGGAATAGATAGTGCTCTTCTTGCAGCCCTCGCTCTGGAACATGCCGGGTCTGGAGCGATTCAGTGCATTCTCATCGACGGGCCGGCATTTTCCAGACGGGCATTTCACGAAGCGGTGAAAATTTCTGAAGAACTTTCCCTTCCCCTCACCATTATCAGGGAGGATCTGCTCTCCGGACCAGTCATGAAAATACACCCGTCCGACCGATGCCGGATCTGCAAACGTGCCTTTTGTGCAATACTCACGGCAAAAGCCAGGGAACATCACTGTAAATCAATAGCAGACGGGGCAAATGCATCTGATCTCACAGAATACCGGCCAGGAATCGATGAGATGACCTCCTGTGGAGTGATTCATCCTTTTATCATGGCCGGCATAACAAAACAGGATATTCGGGTTATTGCTCAGGAAAAGGGGTACACATTCTGGAGTAAACCATCGTCTGCCTGTTTATATTCACGAATACCCTATGGAGAAGAGATAACCAGGGAGAAACTCCGGATGATCGAAGAGGGAGAAGAGGTACTTGCGAATATTGGCATCCTTCAGGGCAGGGTCAGGCATCATGGTACCATCGCCCGAATTGAAGTCCTTCCAACAGATATGGATCAGGTCCTTTCTCATAAAGATGTGATTCGGGCAAAATTTCAGGAGATTGGATTCCGCTATATCACTCTGGACCTCCAGGGATACAGACCGGGGAGCATGGATGAAATACTCCCGTTTCACCAGGAAACCTGAATTTATACGGTGCATTCCGAATCCTGTTTTCTATGCGTGTATAACTGAACCACGCCCTCTATGAACACATCAGCAGAATTCAGATCAGGTTTTGGAACTGTACTCATGATTAGGGTGTCACCAGTCATCCCTTTCAACCTCATCTGATCTTTTTCGCAGGTAAAGAGTACCAAAGAACCAAGTTTTCGTATGGTGACGGTCCCGAGCGCCTGCAGAATCTCTAAAAACTGATCATCAACCGGATCACTGAGTGTATGCTCACATGCCACAGCACCATCAATACATCTATCAGAAACGGTCCGGTTTATTATATGCATATTATTTGCCTGAATGAAATGAATGGCCTGATTATTACTTTCGATGCTGGAAGAAATATGAATCGATCATGTCCGGAAAGATCATTCATGCTCAAACCAAGGCACACAAATCTCATGTGTAATAATCTCATATATAATAATATGGAAAATTATTTTTTTGTTTTTCTAATATTTTTGTGCAGTATTGCTCCCCTTTCAGCAGATATGCAGGATAGCGGGATGGGGGCAGAACCAATCACGGTGACCGAGGTCACCCTCACAGAGAACGTATCACCATCAGAAACTCAATTGGAAAATGAACAAGAACCCGAAATTCTGGACAAACCGGTTGCAGAAATGGTTGCATTTGTTCAGGAAGCAGTAGCATATGCACGGGATAATAAGAAGGAAGACGTCCTTGCTGAGTTCAGTAACCGGAATGGATCATTCTTCAGAGGGAATCTCTACATCTATGCTTATGATTTTGATGGAATCACCATTGCCCACCCACTCCAGACCGACCTTATCGGAAAAAGCCGGCTTTTAGAACTTGATGCAGGCAATGAGTACTTTATCCAGATGCTGCGTGATGCAGCATTGAACGGAACCGGGTTTGTTGTCTTTCATTATCTAAACCCCGCCCACAACAACACTGTTGAGAAGAAACTTGGATATGTTGAAGCAGTGGATGATACCTGGTGGCTTGGCTCAGGTATTTATGGTGAGAATGTCACCCTTCCGAAAGAAGTTTCCTGGCATACCACGGCATAAATACAGAATAATTCTGATACCATCACACTTTTTTATAAGTTATTTCTTGTAACCCTTATTGGATTGAACAGTCTGTTGACATCCGGAGTTTATGCAGATTTGATCCACCAACAGGTTTTCAGTTGTTAAACCAATTGATTAACAAATCCAAATAAGTAAATATTTCCATCCATCAGTATACTTTTTTTCACTCGTCATAATCGTTGTATGAGTGTACTCCGGCTGGAAAATATCCGGACAATGTGCAACCAGGTGTGATGAGATAACTGAAATCGGTATTACTGGAGTTACTGAATGAAAAAATACGCATTGTTAATTATATGTGCAATCCTTGGAGTTCTGTTCCTTGGAATGCCGGCAATTGCTGAAGAGAGTAAAACACGTATCATCACTGATATGACCGGAAACGAGATCGAAATTCCGGAGACTATTGAACGTGTTGCATTCTTTGGAGGCCCCATCGGTCAGGTTCCCTATATCCTTGGTGTCCAGGATTCTATTGTTGCGACCTCTATCGGGAGCAAGAATTCGCAGCTTCTCAACATTATTGACCCAAACCTGAAAAATATCGCTTCACCACGACAGACAAACGGAATCATCAATATTGAGGAACTGATCAAATCAGAACCACAGTTTGTTCTTGCCGGAGATGTAGATGGTGCAATTGTTGAAAAACAAACGACTATTCCGGTTGTTTACTTCTTTGAGAACTCTGATGGTACCGCAGAGCAGACAAAAGCGGAAGTCACCTTTATCGGCTCAATCTATGGAAAAGAAGATCGGGCACAGAAATATGCAGATTATCTTGACTCTACATTATCACTGGTAAAATCACGTATCGGGGACATTCCACTTTCTGAACAGAAAGTTCTCTTTAATGGATATGATGCAAACCACCTCATCACCTATGGTGGAGACAGCTACATGCAAGAGCGTATTGAGAACGCCGGTCTTCAAAATGCTGCACAGGAAGTAAATACCTCTGGTGTCAGGCCGGGAATTCATGCAGGTCTTGATGAGATCTCCATGGAACAGGTTCTGAAGTGGAACCCAGATATTCTTGTCATTGATACCGGATCACCAGAAGATGTATACAATGACCCGAAGTGGGCAAGTGTTAAGGCAGTTCAGAACCGCCAGGTATACCGTCTCCCCAATGGAGTGTTTGTATGGAACCGCCCGACCGCTGAGTCTGCAGTCCTTCACCCGCTCTGGATGGCAAAGACTGCATACCCAGAACGATTTAATGACATCTCCATGCAGGATGAAGTCAGAAAATTCTACCAGGAGATCTTCTCCTATGAATTAACCGACGAGCAGGTTGATAAGATCCTCGCCGGTGAATTTGCATCTGCCATAAGTGCAGGAAAGGGTCAGACAAACCAGACAAACATGGGAAATAAGTAATTCCCAGAGAACAACTTTCCATTTTTTTGACAGGATATCTAAAATGATCCATGTCATCGATACCAGAGTACACGTTTATGATAAGAAATCCTGTAAAAAAGGAGTTTTGGGGAAAACGTAATTATATCCTGCTTAAAACAGCACTCATTCTTCTTCTCTGCAGCACCACCCTGATCTCTCTCATGGTCGGGCGATTTGATGTTCCTCCTTTTGATGTTATCAGTGCAATTTTTTCAGGTTTTATTCCCTCTCCTGACCTCTCGCCTACAGTCAGAAGTGTTATCGTGGATGTCCGGCTCCCCCGGGTTATTGCAGTAATCCTTGTTGGTGCTGCGTTATCTGTAGCGGGTGCAGCGTTTCAGGGACTTTTCCGAAATCCGCTTGTATCTCCGGACATTCTGGGAGTCTCTGCCGGTGCAGGGTTTGGGGCAGCACTTGCTCTTCTTCTGACTGAAAACATCTTTATCACCCAATCATTTGCCTTCCTCTTTGGGCTTATCGCAGTAGTTCTTGCATATATGATAAGCCGGGTCTACCGGGTCAGCACAACCCTCACCCTGGTCCTTGCCGGTATTGTGGTCGCAGCTCTTTTTCAGGCCCTGACATCACTGGTAAAATATGTTGCAGATCCTCTCAACAAATTGCCGGCTATTGTTTTCTGGCTGATGGGTTCCTTTAACCACATATCAAACTCTGATCTGATGGTTGCCGGGCCTCTGCTACTTGGTGGAATGCTTATTCTTTACCTGGTCAGGTGGCGGATTAATGTTCTTTCCATGGGCGAAGAGGATGCACGGGCACTTGGTGTTGATATCAGGCAGCAAAAGGCGATAATTATCATATCAGCAACGGTAATTTCAGCTGCTGCAGTATCTATTTGTGGAATTGTCGGATGGATAGGACTTGTTATTCCACATGTCGGCAGAATCCTTGTGGGTCCGGATCATAAACTGCTCATTCCAATCGCCGCTTTGGTCGGAGCATCATACCTTCTGATCGTGGACACCGTCGCACGGACGGTAACGGTGACTGAAATTCCTATTGGCATTATTACTGCACTTGTAGGAGCACCAGTATTTGCCTACCTTCTCAGAAAGACACAGACAGGGTGGAAACAGTGACAAATCCATTAATTGTCTCTGATCTTTCCTTTCGTTACCATGAAAGGGACGAAACCACAATTTTTTCCGGGATCAACCTGTCCCTTGAAAAGGGAGAAATATTCTGTCTTATCGGCCCGAATGGTACAGGCAAATCCACCCTGATAAAATGTATTGCCGGCCTTTTGATGGCTGAAACAGGCACGGTTCACATTGATGGTGAAGATCTGAAAACACTCAGCCCGGCACGATCAGCCAGGATCGTCGGCTATGTCCCCCAGTCACATACTCCCTCTTTCCCTTTTCCGGTACGGGATGTGGTTGTCATGGGGAGATCACCCCATCTGGGCCCGCTTTCATCACCGTCCGATTCTGATATGATGATTGCAGAGGAATCCATGAAAACCGTCGGGGTATCACATCTCGCAGATCGTCCCTGCACTGATATCAGTGGCGGAGAGTATCAACTCGTCCTCATTGCACGGGCTTTAACTCAGCAGCCACGGATTCTTCTTCTCGATGAACCCACGTCCCACCTGGATCTGGGGAACCAGATGAAAATTCTTCATACGATCAGGAAATTGAGTGAACAGGGACTTTCAATCCTGATGGCCACCCATTTTCCTGATCACGCATTCCTCTTATCAGGCCAGGTAGGGATGATGATGAATAAAGGGTTATCCAGAACCGGATCAGCAGAAACAATCATAACCGAAGAGATTATGCGGGAAGCATATGATGCAGAGGTATGCATCATGACCATTCCAGGGAGCAATGGCAGAAAGATCTGCATCCCTATGCTTTCATCCGCAAATACCCCGGATCATGCACCCACAATTCTGAATGAAAGGAGTGAATCATGAATTCACACGATATAACGCAAAACAGTGAAAATGAGACCCCCCGATATGATGGGATGGATATAAAGCAGGCCCGTGCATTTGATGAAACAGCATCGAAGATATTTGCTCCGATTTACCCGGTCATTGCACGGCAGATTCTGGAAAGGACCGGAATATCAAGAGGGGTCGCTCTTGACGCCGGGTCCGGACCTGCCCATCTGTCCATGGCTCTTGCACAGGAATCTGAACTAAAACTATTTGCTTTTGACACATCTCCCATGATGCTTGCAATTGCATATGAACATATTACCGATGCAGGACTAGTCAAAAGAGTGGTTCCGGTTCTTGGAGATGTTCATGATATCCCTTTTGAAGATAATTCAATCGATCTGATTGTGAGCAGGGGATCCTGGTTCTTCTGGGATAATCTGGATCTGGCATTTAAAGAGATGTACAGAGTCCTTTCACCCGGTGGAATGACATATGTCGGAGGAGGATTTGGGAATGTTCAGCTGAAAGAAGCGATTCATGCAGCCATGGCTGAGAAAGATCCTGAATTTTCAAAAGGGGTTTCGAACCGGATGATGAGAAATAACCCTGACCGGATTCGAAACGAACTGGAAAAGGCAGGGATTCGCACCTATGATCTGATTCAGGACGACTCAGGGTTCTGGCTTATCATCAGAAAATGAAGGAGAACCAATGACAATCTGTTCAGTATGTGAGATGCGGTGTAATATTTTAGAGAACCAGTCCGGATCATGCGGAATGTATACCTGTCATGATGGTCAGATTCATGAACGGTATCCAGATTCATATCTTGTTGAATATCCGGTCAGTATTGAGACCATCCCGTTTCTTCATTTTTATCCAAAGCAAAAATTTTTGCAGGTCAGCACCGTTGGCTGTAACTTCAGATGTGTCGGATGTGTGTCAGATCTCCTGACCAGAACAGCCGCAGAATTTACTCCGTCGCTGATACATACCTCACCGGATGACATGGTTGCCCGTGCCATCAGCGAAAATTGCAGGGGAATCGTCTTTGCACTCAATGATCCGACGGTATCATTTCCAACCTTTCTTGCCCTGGCACACCAGGCGAAAAAGGCAGGACTCCTGATCGGCTGCTCAACCAATGGGTATTTCACTGATGAGTCATTATCCCAGATGATACCGGTTGTTGATGCGGTCGCTGTCGGGATTAAGGGAAGTGACGATGCAGCCTACCACACATGTGGAGTCCGATCATCAAAACCGGTCTTCAGAAATATCAAAAAATTAGTGGATTCAGGCATCCATGTCGAAGTGACCGTGGTATATGAAAAAGGTGCAGAAGAAGAACTGATTAAAGCAGGCAAACGTATTGTTGAAATAAGCCCGGACATCCCCATTCTGGTTATGAGATTTATTCCCTTTGGTCCGGCTGATCTGGCTCTTGAACCAGGTATCCGTGCCTCTGAAAAGATGTGTGACAGACTGCGGGAATTTGCCAGATATGTATACCTGTTTAATTCGCCTGGTTCAGCATATCTTCAGACAATATGTCCGGAGTGCGGTCACATCATTGTCAGACGGGAGTTTTATGGTCCGATGGGTGCCCGGGTAATTGACAAATCCACACAATGGACCTGTTCCTGTGGGCTGAACATTCCGTATACTGGCACGATTGCACAAGATGCATACCAGGAAGAGGGTATGATGGGGGGATATCGCCCAACTCGTGCTCTTGAGGTCATCAAGGCAATCACCACCTGTCTTGATATTGAAGATGAGAAGACAAGTGCAAAGGTCTGGATGGATTTTATTTCACAAAATTATATCGATACACTCCATAAGAAGATCCAGAAGATTGAGACATTTTATGAGGTCATTGCACATCTGGCGGAGATTACCGGGACGATTCAAAAGGGTGATCTACTCATCTCATATATTCGAGATCGGACCGCATATATCTCATCCCTGGTACAGAATAAACCCAGACCAAGGGTTCTGTATGTCATGGGAACTCCGCTATTTATCTTAAATGAAGACCGGTTTGAAAACGCGATGGTCAGGGCAACCGGAGGTGAACCGGTTAACATAAATCTCCCCAGGAAAGGAAAACCCGGAATCATGGTTGACCCGGCGTTTATCAACCAGTTGAATCCGGATGTTATCATGGTATCAGGATTTCTGTCAACTCCTCTTGAAGATATCTATGCAATCTGTGCAGAACAGGGCATCGATGTGAATGCGGTTCGAAACCACCGGATCCATCTCATGCCACCATCATGGGATTTTGGGAGCCCACGATTTGTACTTGGTCTCTTCTACCTGGTCAGCGTGCTCCACCCGGACATTGCTGTCGATATTGAGAAAGAAGCAGAGCAGTTTTACCAGCAATTCTATCACATGTCATACGCCAATGCGAAACCGAACAGGTCCTTTTTCCGGGCCTGAACCTCATTTTTCTATACCCCCAAACCGGCAACCCTTTGGCACATAACGTCGCATGATGTTTTATGAGCCGTATATTGGTTTTATTCATTACAGGCCTGCTCATTATCAGCCTGATATCAGCAGGAAATGCACAGATGACCACCCTTCCCCAGGTACAGCTCCCGCTTGCTCCGCCCGCACAAGAATCTCCGTTTGACGATGATGAATTCTTTGATCGGGCAAATACCACCATATACCAGATCTGCACCGGGGAGTCACTCCCGGTTGGAAAGATGAATACTGCTGTTCATGACTCCCTGGCCGGGACATATTACACCCTTATCAGGATGAATATCAGCCAGGAGCAATATCCACGGGCAGAAGAGATCGTATCATTCCTTTCGTATACCCTGACACTTTCAGAAAAATACCAGGACTATGAAAAAGAGGAGAATAAGTTCTCGCCAGTAGATATGGGCATTGCACCCTATGAGGACCTGGAGCCCTGGTACGATGCAGCAGCCGGAGTCTGGAAGAAGATATCACGGGATTATCCGGATGCAGAGATGTACGGAATGCCTGCTGCAATCGGACCAAAATCCTGGATAATCGGACAGGTTCCATAATTCGTGCTGATTTTTTAAAAAAGAAAATCAGAGGTGATCGACAAAATACCTCATCATGGTTTTGAGGTAATAGGGATCATAATTCAGATCATGATTCTTATTGGTAAAAACCATGAGGTCATACTTTTTTCCCGCTGATTCCAGGGCATCTGCAAGCTGCATCGTCATTGAGGGATGAACATTGTCATCCATATCTCCGGTCATGAGAAGAAGATCACCCTTCAAATTTGATGCCTTGAGTGCAGTTACCTGCTCAAGATACTGGTCAGTTACCGGATATCCCTCGTACTTTTCTCCCCAGAATGAACCATATAACCTGCAGTCATGATCCCCTGATGCAGCAACACCCACCTTGAAAAAGTCCGGATACGTAAGCAGTGCTTGGGCAGCCATAAATCCACCGGCTGATTTGCCATAGATACCGACACGGCTCACGTCCATGTACGGATACCGTGCCTGCAGTTGTCGAAGACCGGTGATATGATCAGGAAGACCGCAGTCGCTCAGGTTTTCATAACTGACATCATGGAATTCTTTTGACCTATACGCCGTTCCAATCCCGTCCATGGTCACAACAATATACCCAAGCTCAGAGAGCATCTGGCAGGTCCAGTAGATCTTTGAGTTCCAGGTCAGAGAGGCAGGATAGGCGGTTTCAGTGACAATAGTGTAGGGACCAGGGTAGACCACGTCTATGACCGGGTACCGCTTCGTGCTGTCAAAACTGGTCGGCCTGAACAACAGTCCATAGAGATCGGTCTTTCCGTCACGGGCGGTTACGGTGAATCGTTCAGCAGGAGACCAGCCTTTTCTCTCTAGATCAGAATCATCAGCGGTTGCAAGATGCATGAGAAGAGTTCCGTCCATGGATCTGAGCACCGTGACCGTTGGAAGGTCTGCACGGGAATATGCATCAATAAAGCAGGTACGGTCAGGTGACAAAGAGACTGCGTGATCCGCCTGACCTGGAGTCAGGAGCCTGAGATCATTGCCATCGGTCTGGACCCGGTAGAGGTACTCATAATAGGGATTTCCTCCTTCTTTCCCGCTGGCAGTAAAGTAGATGTGCCCGTTCTTTTCATCGACAGCAAGAATCTCCCTGACCACCCATGGTCCTTTGGTAATCTGTTTTTTCAGGATTCCATTGGCATCATACCGGTACAGGTGTCCCCATCCGTCCCGTTCTGAAAACCAGATAATATCGCCATTTGCGAGGACATGGATATTCGGGGTGCCGGCATATTCAAGATTGGACTCTATATACGAAGAACCGGTTTCATTGAGTATCTCCTGCACAACACCGGTCCGGGCATCTGCTGCCAGGAGACGGAGCGTTTTCTCTCCCCGTTCCACAAAGAGCGAGTATGTGATATTCCCGGTACTATCCCACCATTGCAGAACATTCTGGTCGGTGTCCATCAGGCTCACCTCAGGCTGTGCCCTGAATTTGAGAGGAATCATCGCATGAGTCGATGTATCGATGACAACCGGTTCGTATTTGGGTACATGTGGATCTCCGGGAGTTGCAAACTTGTAGGTGTATAAGACCGGCCGTTTTCCAGTGCCCGGTGCATCCTGCACAAGTGAGAGGGAACTTACATTCCGCTGATCAACCCGGAAGGTTGCAATTTTTGATGAATCAGGGGACCAGACCAGGTAGGGTGCAGGGGGAGTATTGAGGCGGGATTCAGAGACCGGGTATCTGACCGTATCAGATCGTTTCCCATAAAAATAATCAGGCATTCCATCGGACGTAAGGGGAGAAGCGGTTCCTGAAGAGACCTGGTACAGCCAGAGATTGGAACCATTTACGTAGGCGATCTTCGTGTTATCCGGTGATGGAATGCCGGCTGTAATCTCATCCGGAAGGGTTGTCTTTGTCAGGGCAT